>NZ_JBHWIQ010000010.1:0-69534 GCF_042732055.1 Streptomyces sp. NPDC059816 | reverse complement strand
TGATCGAATACGTCAACTGACCACCCGGCGCAACAGAATCCGGACCGGTCTTCGCCACCGCGAGATCCACCTCAGGAGCGACCACGTCCGTCGTCGTCGTGCTGGTGTTGTTGTTCGGGTTCGGGTCGTCCTCCTTGCCGGTCACCCTGGCGGTGTTCGACACCGACGTGGCGCCCACGACAGCCGTCCCGGTCACCTCGATGGTGACGCTGTCACCATCGGCCAGGGCGTCACCCGTGCAGGTCAGCACCCCGTCGCCGATGCCGCAACCCGGAGTGTCCGTGGTCACGTTCGTCAATCCCGCCGGGATCGTGTCGGTCAGCGTCCAGCCGGTCGAATCCTGCGGGCCGTTGTTGGTGACCGTGATCGTGTAGGAGACCTGGCCTCCGGGTGCGATCGTGGCCGGGCCCGTCTTCACCACGGACAGGTCCACCTCGGGCGGAGCCACGAACGGGACCGTCACGGTGTTGCTGTCAGCGCTCACCGTGTCCCCGCCCTCGGCCGTGCCGGTGGCTACGGAGCTGTCCTGGACCTCGCCCGCCTGGACGTCGGCCGCCGTGGTGGTGTAGCTGGCGGTGCAACTGATCGTGGCTCCGGGCGCGATGTCCGTGGTCGGACAGGTGACCGGCGGATCGCCCGGGCCCACGTCCACCACGGTGACGCCGGACAGCGGGACCCGGCCGTTGTTGGTGACGGTGAAGGTGTAGTGGAGGGTCTGGCCCGCCGCGCTGAACTGGCTCTCCTCGGCGGCCTTGGTCACCGTCAGCGAACGCAGCGGAATGACGACCTGGTCGCTCGCGCCCGTCAGTTCCGTTCCGGACGGGTTGGTGCCGGTGATCGTCGCCGTGTTGGTGATCGTGCCGGTGTTGGCGTCGTCCTGGGTCGCGGTGTACGTGGCCGTGCAGTCGAACGAAGCGCCTGCCGCGAGGGTGGTCGAGGGACAGCTGACGGTCGGTGTTCCGGGTCCGTCGTCCGTGACCGCGATGTTGCTGAGCGTCTGGTCGGAGTTGTTCGTGACCGTGTAGGTGTAGTGGACCGTCTGACCGGGCGTGAACGTGGACTCGGTCGCCGCCTTGGTGATCGACGGGGCACCGGGCACGGTGACGGTCAGGGTCGCCGGGTCGGGCGGGTTGACCCCCGTCGGCGTCAGGTCGGAGGGCTGGTTGACGTAGGTGCCCGGGGTGTTGGAGGTGACGTCCACGGTGATGGTGCAGGACGCCGTCCCCGCGGCGAGGGAACCGTTGGTCAGGGCGATCGTGCTGCCGCCGGCGGTCGCGGCGACGGTGCCGGGACCACAGGTGGTGGCCGCGTTGGGCGTCGCGGCGACCGTCACCCCGGCCGGCAGGGTGTCGCTGAAGCCGAACCCGTCCTTCTCCGCCAGCTCGGTGGTGTTGGTCACCGTGAAGGTCGCCGTGGAGGTGCTGCCCTGGGTGATCGACGCGGGCACGAACGCCTTGTCGAGCTGCGGGGTCACGTCCAGGACCTTGATGGTGTCGTAGGCGTGGTCGTTGCCGAGGCCGCTGCCGTTCGCGTTGGTCATCTTGATGCCGAGGGACGCCCCGCTGAACAGGACCGACGCGTCGCTGGGGAAGGACCCGGCCTCGATGGGTCGCGGACCGACGTTGTACGTCTGGGCCCGCGGGTCCGTGCACGGGTTGATCGCCTGCGTCGACGCCGGGATGTCCGGTCCCGCCCCGGTCAGGAAGAACTGGAGTTGCGGGCCGGACACGTTGCAGTTGACCGCCGCCACGTCCACCGAGAAGGTGATGTACCGGCTGGTGGTCGGCAACGAGATCGGGTTGACGGTCTGGAACTCGACCCGGTTCGCCCCCGGGTTGGCACCGTCCGTGTACGCCGACACCGCGTGGTTCGAGGACGGGGTCGCCGCTCCGTTCACCCGGCCGAGGGTGTTGGCCATGAACTTGAGCTCCGCCATGGCGGTGCTGCTCTCGCTCTGGCACGCCGGCTGATTGGCCCCGGACTGGTTGAGGATGATGCCGTTGCAGTGCGCGGCGTCGATCCACTGGGAGGCCGCGGTGTACTTCGCGTTGACGGGCGGGGCGCCCGTGTAGGCGGGCAGCAGGATCGGGGTCTGTCCGGTGCCGTTCTCGAAGTCCTCCGAGTAGACGACGGTCGGCGGCTGCGGCAGCCCCGGCGAGCCGGGAACCGTCCGCGGAGCGACAGCGGGGGCCGCCTCCTCGTTCGAGGTGGCCGGACGTTCCGCCGAGGGGGCGGCGACGGCCACGCCGGCCTGCTGGCTGCCCAGGATCGCGGTGGTGGAGACGGCGGCGGCCAGCAGCCGCAGACGCCGTCTACCGGGACGGGATCTTCGCATTGCTTCGGACACTCCGTTCGGTCGGGAAGTTCCCCCCGGTCAGCGCAGTGAACCTCCCCCACCGGACCCGGTTCTCAGACGTGATGGGAGCCGGTGTCACCCTGTGGACCGACGCCTGACACCGGATGGCCCAGCGGGCGTGGTGCGGAAGCCGACGCGCGTGGCGGTGGGGACGTCCGCCCCGCCGGGGTCGGGCCGACGCGACCGGGACCGGATCGGGAACGGGGAGCCCGCGCTACGCGGTGCCGACCAGACCGGCGAGCGCGCCGACGGGGTCGGGCGCCGCGTTGCCGCGGGGCCACCAGTCGTCGTGGCCCGGCTCCGATTCGTAGGCGTACCAGAGGCCGCCCTGCCCCAGGCGGAGTTGGAGGTGACCGCGGGGGTGCGTGAGGTGGTTGCGGGCGGGCCGGAAGGCGGGCAGGCCGGCGGCGAGGAGGGCGGGGCGGGCCCGGTCGAAACGGCCGGCCGGCGGGTCCCAGGGCTCTTCGAGGACGGTGAGCGCCGCCGGGCCGCCCTGCCGCCAGGCGGCGACCGCGCGGCCGAGTTCCGCGGGGGTCCGGCCGGTCGCGGCGGCCAGCGAGGCGTACAGGGTGCGGGTCGTGGCGGTGAGGCCGGAGCCGGGGCGGGCGGCGGCGACCCGTACCGCGTCCTGCCACAGGGTCAGCCCGGCGACCGGGTCCCGGCCGGTGGTCAGCAGGGCGTGGGCACGGGCCGCCGCGTCCGTCGCCAGCTGGTCCAGTGCGAAGGGGTCGGGGCCGTCCGCGCTGGCCGGGTGGGCCGGCGGCTGTTCGGGGTGCGCGGGGACCGGCAGCGGCGGCGGCAGCGCGGGCAGGGTGCGCGGGGCGAACGCGGTACGGGCGCGGACGCCCGGGAAGGGGGCCGGACCGGTGTCGTCGCGGGCGCTGCGGGCGGCGCTGCGTCGGGACAGCTCGGACAGCAGGTCGTCCTCGGCCCGGCCGCGCAGGTGCAGGAGGACGAACGGGTCCGTGTCCAGGAGTCGGGCCGTCTCGTAGCAGAGGGCGGCGGCGTGCTTGCAGGGGCTGCCGGAGTCGGGGCAGCCGCACGAGGGGTCGAGGTCGCCGGGGCCGGGCAGCAGGTCGGCGCACTCGGCGAGGGAGTGCGGCATGTCCTTGTCGAGCAGCGCGGCGAGATGGCCGGGGTGCTCGGCCGCCGCGTCGAGGAAGGCGTCCCACTGCTCGTCGGTGAGGGTGCGCAGCCGGAGTTGGGTGCGGTAGGGCCGCGGACGGCTGCCGTGCACGTAGGCGAGGATGCGTCCCGGTGCGACGCTGACCGCGCCGACGCGGCCGGTGGCGGCGTACTCCCGGCCGCGTCGTAGGCGGCCCGTGTCGAGGCCGCCCTCCTCCAGTGCGCGGACCCAGGCGTTGCCCCACCAGGTGGCGGCGATCGGCATGTCCGACGGCGGGTCGACCGGAGCGGGGTCGGCGGGCGCCGGAGCGGAGAGGGCCGAGGGAGACGGGGCCGGTGCGGGCGGGGTCGGGGTGGTCTTCGGGGCCGGCTCCGGGGCGTCCCCGGGGCTGTCTTCGGGCGGGCCGCCGGCCGGGGGGTCCTCGCTGCGCTCGACGGCGCGGCGGGCCCGGGCCGTGCGCAGCGCCCGCCGGGCGACGTCACCCGGGCGGTCGGCGGCGTGGGGGGCCACCGGGGTGGGGGGTGCGGGTTCCGCGGTCGGTGCGGTGGGCGCGCCGGTCAGATCGGTCGGCGGCGCGGTGGGACGGGAACGGCGGGCCTCGTGGAGCGCCCGGCGGGCCGCCTCGGACGGGCGCGGGAGGTCGGCCGCGCGTTCGTGTTCGGGTTCGGTCGCCGGATCGGCGGCCCGGATCCTCGTCGTCTCGGTCATGCGGGCCTCCTGAGCGAGACCAGGTCGGTCAGCTCCCGGTCGGTCAGCTCGGTGAGTTGTGTCACGGGGGTCCCGCCGGAGCCCAGCACGGCATCGGCGAGGGCGCGCTTGGCCACCAGCAGGTCGGCGATGCGGTCCTCGACGGTGCCCTCCGCGATCAGGCGGTGCACCTGGACCGGCTGGGTCTGACCGATGCGGTAGGCGCGGTCCGTGGCCTGTTCCTCGACGGCCGGGTTCCACCAGCGGTCGAAGTGGACCACATGACCGGCCCGGGTGAGGTTCAGCCCGGTGCCGGCGGCCTTCAGGGACAGCACCAGGACCGGGGTCGCGCCCGCCTGGAAGCGGTCGACCAGGCGTTCCCGCTCGGGCACGGGTGTGCCGCCGTGCAGCAGTTCGACGGGCACCGCGCGGTCGGTGAGGTGGGCGCCGATGAGGCGGGCCATCGTCGCGTACTGGGTGAAGACCAGTGCGGAGCCCTCCTCCGCGAGGACGGTGTCCAGCAACTCGTCCAGCAGGGTCAGCTTGCCGGAGCGTCCGGCGAGGCGGGGGTGCGGGGTGCGCGCGGCGGGGGTGGGGAGCTGCTCCTTGAGGTACAGGGCCGGGTGGTCGCAGACCTGTTTCAGCGAGGTGAGCAGGCTCAGGACCAGCCCGCGCCGGGCGATGCCCTCCGAGGCCGTGATGGCCGCCAGGGACTCCCGGACGACGGCCTCGTACAGCGCGGCCTGTTCGCGGGTGAGCGGGACGGGGTGGTCCGTCTCGGTCTTCGGCGGGAGTTCGGGGACGATGCCGGGGTCGGACTTCCTGCGGCGCAGCAGGAAGGGGCGGACCAGTCGGGCGAGGCGTTCGACCGCCTCGGGGCCCCCGGGTTCGGCGACGGCGGGGGGAACGGCGGCGCCGTCGGGGGCGCGGGCGGTCCGTAGCGCGTGCATCGCGACCGTCGCGCTGGTGGCGTTCTCCACCGTGCGGGCGTGGCGGGCGCGGAAGGACTTCAGCGGGCCCAGCAGTCCGGGGGTCGTCCAGTCGAGGAGGGCCCAGAGCTCCGAGAGGTTGTTCTCGACGGGGGTGCCGGTGAGCGCGACGCGCGCGGGGGCGGGGATGGTGCGCAGGGCCTTGGCGGTGGCGGAGTACGGGTTCTTGACGTGCTGCGCCTCGTCGGCGACGACCATGCCCCAGGGGCGCGCGGCGAGTTGGGCGGCGGTGGAGCGCATGGTGCCGTACGTGGTGAGGACGAAGCCGCCGGTGAGGGTCTCGGGCTCGTCGAGGCTGCGGGCGCTGCCGTGGAAGCGGCGGACCGGCACGCCGGGGGCGAAGCGGGCGATCTCCCGCTGCCAGTTGCCGAGCAGGGAGGCCGGGCAGACCACCAGGGTGGGTTCGGGGCGGTCCCGCCGCAGGTGCAGGGCGATCAGGGTGACCGTCTTGCCGAGGCCCATGTCGTCGGCGAGGCAGCCGCCGAGGCCGAGGGAGGTCATGAGGTCCAGCCAGGCCAGGCCCTCGCGCTGGTAGTCGCGCAGCCGGGCGCGCAGACCGGGGGGCTGCTCGACGGGGGGCACTCCTTCGGCGAGCCGGTCGCGGAGCGCGGCGAGGGCGCCGACGGGCACGGCGGGCACCTCCTCGCCGTCCACCTCGGCGGTGCCGGTGAGGGCGACGGCGAGCGCGTCGACCGGGTCGAGGAGGCCCAGCTCGCGTTTGCGGGCCTTGCGGACGAGCGCCGGGTCGACGACGACCCACCGGTCACGCAGCCGGACCACCGGGCGGTGGGCCTCGGCGAGGGCGTCCATCTCGGCTTCGCTGAGCGGATCGCCGCCGAGGGCGAGCTGCCAGCGGAACTGGAGCAGCTGTGCGCTGTCGAAGAGGGGCGTGCCGTCCGTGGCCGAGCCGGGGGCGGGGCGGACGACGGCGCTGGCGGTGAGGTCCTGGGCGAGGTCGCGCGGCCAGTGCACGGCGACGCCGGCGGCGGCGAGGCGCTGGGCGGCCACGCCGAGGAGGTCCGTGAGCTCGTCCTCGGACAGGGCGAGGACGGCGGGGACCTCCTGGTCGCCGAGCCGGTCCAGCGGCGGCCAGATCCGGGCCGCACGGCGTACCGCGAGGGCCGCGTCGACCCGGGCCCGGGGGCCGAACGCCTCGTCGGCGCCGCCCGCCCACAGCGTCGCCGCGTCCACCACCAGGGTGGGGTCGGCGAGGCTGTGCACCTGCACGACCGCGGCGCCCGCACGGCGCCCGGCGGCCGTGTCGGAGGGGCCACCGCCGGAGCGGACGGGGCCTTCCGACCCGCCGGAGCCGTCACCGCCGTCGGCGCCGTCGTCCGAGTCGAAGACGGTGAACGGGGAGAGGTCGAGGCGCAGCGAGATGCGCACGCCCGCGTCGGCACCCGCGGCGACCTCGGCGGCCCAGTCCCGCGCACGGGGCAGGTGCTGGGGCTCCCGGGCGGCGTAGGGCGCGCCGACGGCGTGCGGGGCGGCGGGGGTGCGCGGGAGGGTGTCGGCCACGGCGTCGAGGAACGCCCGGAGCAGGTCTTCGGGTCGGGGCAGTTCCAGCGGGGTGCGGCCGGGCAGCGGGGTGGCGTAGCCCTCGGGGGGCAGGGCCGCGGCGATGGCCCGCAGATGGGCGAGGTCGTCGGCCTCCAGGGGGCCGGCCCGCCAGGCGTCGTGGGCGTCCGGGGTGAGTCCGGGCAGGAGCCGGCCGCGGGCGACCAGGCGCAGGGCGAGGAGCGCGGCGGCGCCCCAGCAGGCCGTGGCGGCGTGGGCGCCCGCCTCGCCCCGGGCGTGGACGAGCAGCGGCAGGGCGTCGGTGAGGGGGAGCAGCCGGGCGGGGACGGTGGCGCTGCGGACGCCGCGGCCGTGGGGGCGCACCACGGTCAGCTCACCGGGCTCGCCGGGCTGCTCGCCGGACGCCGGTTCCCCGGGGCTGAGGAGCTGCCCCGTCGGGTCCCAGAACGCCAGGCGGCCTTCGCGCGGTGGCTGGGCCGGCAGGAACACCGCGGCCAGTCGTGACATGCGCATCCTGGGGTCCACCTCCTCGCTCGTCGCACCGACCGGTCGTCTTCGACTGTACGGGCGGGGTGTGACAACCGGCCGGGGCCGACGCGGCGGCGGTCCGCCGGTGGCGGGTCACCGGTGGCCGGGTCAGGGGGTGGACGAGGCGACCACGTACACCATGGGGTGGTCGGGGTTGGCGCGGTTCACGACGATGTCGTGGGAGGGACGCGGGTCCTCCTGGTCGCGGTCCAGGCCCAGCCACGGGCCCTCCCCGGAGAAGTCCCAGCCGACGATGCCGCGGTCCCGGGCGCTGATCGGGAGTTCGTCCGCGTGCAGCGCGTCGACGCTGTACCCGAGCTCCGTCAGGAACCGGTCGAGGCCCTCGTTGCTGGTGAGGAACTGCACGTAGAGGCGGCTGGTCTTCCAGTTGTTGGTCTCGTAGTGGGCCACGTCCGCGGAGTAGGGCGGGACGGGCACCTCGTACAGGCGGCGCTGCACCTTCGAGGGCCAGCCCTCGGTGAGGCCGGTCGCCGCGTACTTGGCGGCCTTGTCGCGACCGCTGTCCCGGCTCTGGTCGGCGGAGATCACCAGGTACCCGGCGGGGACGCCGATGAGCAGCAGGATGGTCAGCAGCGTCAGGGCCCGGCGGCGCACCACCCAAGCGCCTCGTTCGCGGCGTGGTTCCCGGTCGGGTGGTGGGAGCTGGCGGGGCACGGTCGGCATGGTCAGGTTCCCTGGGCGGCGCGGCGGGCCTGCGCGTACCGCTCGTAGCGTTCCTGGCGTTCGACCCGGCGGCGGTTGGCGCGCCTGAAGCGCCGGGCGACCAGTCGGGCGAGGTCGGCGGCGCCGACCATGCCGGCCTCGGGGCCGAGCTGGGCGCGGGCGATGCGGGCCTCGGGCCGGTAGCCGCGGCCGGTGAGGTGGCGGCTGAACGCCTTGCGGGCGGGGCCGATGAGCAGGTCGTCGGCGGCGCTGACGCCGCCGCCGATGACGAAGCAGGACGGGTCGAGGGCGGCGGCGAGGTTGGCGATGCCGACGCCGAGCCACTGGCCGATGTCCTGGAGGAGTTCGACGCACATCGGGTCGCCCTCGCGGGCCAGCTCGGTGATCAGGGGCCCGGTGATGTCGAGGACGTTGCCCTGGACGCGGTCGATGATGGTGTGGGCGACCGGGGACTCGGCGGTGGCCAGTTCACGGGCCTCGCGCACCAGGGCGTTGCCGGAGCTGTACTGCTCCCAGCAACCCCGGTTGCCGCAGGCGCAGCGGTGGCCGCCGGGGACGACCTGCATATGGCCGAACTCGCCGGCCACGCCGTACTTGCCCCGCTTGACCTGGCCGTCCTCCAGGATGGCGCCGCCGATGCCGGTGCCGAGGGTGATCATGACGAGGTGGTCCTCGCCGCGGCCGGCGCCGAACCGCCACTCGGCCCAGGCGGCCGTGTTGGCGTCGTTGTCGACCATCACGGGGACCGCGAGGCGTTCGGAGATCCGGTCGCGCAGGGGCTCGTTGCGCCAGGAGAGGTGGGGGGCGAAGAGGACCCGGTTGCGGTCGGCGTCGACCCAGCCCGCGGCGCCGATGCCCACGGCGTGCACGTCGTGCCGGTCGGAGAGGTCGAGGACCAGTTCGACGATGGTGTCCTCGACGACCTTGGGGCTCTTGGACTTGTCGGGGGTCTCGGTGCGGACCTTCTCCAGGATGGTGCCGTCGGCGTCCACGACGCCCGCCATGACCTTCGTCCCGCCGATGTCGATGCCGACGGTCGGTACGCGGGGCGCGGTCAGCAGCGAGCGGCGCTCCCGGGTGCCGACGGTCCGCAGGACGGTGGCCCGCGCGGTGCCGCGGTGCGCGAGGTCGCGGTAAGTGCTCATCAGGCCGATTCTGCCTCACGGGCGCCCCGCGGTGCACACGTCGCCGGTGGGGCGGGTGGCGTCGGGGCGCGGTCGGGACGGTGGGCCGGGGCGCCCCCCACCCGGGGGTGGGGGGCGGCGGGGCGGCTGCCGTCAGTGGGTGGGGTGACCACCCAGGTGGGTGGGGGTGGGGGCGCGTTCCAGCTCGTGGCGGAGGTCGTCGAGCTCGCTGCCGCCGGCCATCTGTCGGGTGAGGGCGTCCAGGCTGATCGCGTCCCGGGTGTGGCTGCCGGCCATGGCGCCGCGCTTGAGCAGCACGAAGCGGTCACCGACGAGGTAGGCGTGGTGGGGGTTGTGGGTGATCAGGACCACGCCCAGTCCGGCGTCCCGGGCGGCGGCCACGTACTTGAGGACGACGCCGGACTGCTTGACGCCGAGGGCGGCGGTCGGTTCGTCGAGGACGAGGACCTTGGCCCCGAAGTACACGGCCCGGGCGATGGCCACGCACTGGCGTTCGCCTCCGGAGAGGGTGCCGATGGGCTGGTCGACGTCCCGCAGGTCGATGCCCATGCGCAACAGTTCGGCGTGGGCGGTCCGGCGCATCAGGTCGACGTCGAGCCGTCGGAAGGGGCCGGCGCCCCGGGTGGGCTCGGAGCCGAGGAAGAAGTTGCGCCAGACGGGCATCAGCGGGACGACCGCGAGGTCCTGGTAGACGGTGGCGATGCCCAGGTCCAGGGCCTGCCGCGGGGAGGAGAGGCGGCGTTCGGCGCCGGCGATCCGGAGGGTTCCCGCGTCGTGCTGGTGCAGCCCCGCGATGATCTTGATGAGGGTGGACTTGCCGGCCCCGTTGTCGCCCAGGACGCAGGTGATCTCACCGGCGTGCACCTCCAGGGTGACGCTTTCGAGGGCGCGCACGTTGCCGTAGTACTTGCTGACCTCGTCCAGCTGGACCAGCGGTGCGGCGCCGTCGTCCGGGCGGTCGGCCGGGCCGTCCGCCTCCGGGGTGGCGCCGTCGGCGCCGGGGGTCGTGTCCGTCATGTCGAGGCCTCCGCGCGCTTGCGGACCCAGGCGTTCAGCAGGGTCGCCAGGAGGAGCATCGCTCCCAGGAAGAACTTGAACCAGTCGGGGTTCCACTCGGCGAAGACGATGCCCTTGCTGGTCATGCCGAAGATGAGGGCGCCCACCGCCGAGCCGATCGCCGAGCCGTAGCCGCCGGTGATCAGGCAGCCGCCGATGACGGCCGCGATGATGTAGATGAGCTCGTTGCCGACGCCCTCGCCCGACTGGACGGAGTCGAACGAGAACAGCAGGTGCTGTCCGGCGATCCAGGCGCCGAAGGCGACGCCCATGTAGAGGCCGATCTTCGTCCGGGTGACCGGGACCCCCACCGCGCGGGCGGCGTCCTTGCCGCCGCCGACCGCGAAGATCCAGTTGCCCGCCCGGGTGCGCAGCAGGATCCAGGTGGCGACGGCGACGAGGGCGAACCACCACAGGATGGTGATCTTGAAGTTGACCCCGCCGACGGTGAGGGTCGAGGCGAACACGCTCCGGGCGGAGGCGAAGCCCTCCATGTCGGCGATGGACTTGGTGGAGACGGTGCCGCTGATCAGCTTGGTGAAGCCGAGGTTCAGTCCGGTCAGCATCAGGAAGGTGCCGAGCGTGATGATGAAGCTGGGCAGCCCGGTACGGGTCAACAGGACCCCGTTGAACACGCCGATCCCCAGGGTGACCAGCAGGGACACGCCGACGCCCACCCAGACGTTGGCGGTCATCTGGTAGCTGAACATCGAGGACACCAGTGCGGAGCTGGTGACCAGGACACCGGCCGACAGGTCGAACTCGCCGCCGATCATCAGCAGCGCCACGGGCACCGCCATGATGCCGATGACGGACGCCGCGTACAGGACGGTGCTGAGGCTGGTGGCGCGCAGGAAGCTGTCGGCGGCGACCGCGAAGAAGAGGAACACCGCGAGCGCGCCGACGACGGAACCCAGCTCGGGGCGGCCGAGCAGCCTGCGCAGCGGTGAGGTCCGCAGCAGGCGCTCGTCGGCTCCGGTGCCGCCCGGGGCGGGCGCCGGAGCGGTGGCGGTCATCGGGTCCCCCGCTTCGTGTACTCCTCCAGCTCGGCGGCCTGGTCCTTGGTGACGATCTGCGGGCCGGTGAGGACGGGACCGCCGCCGCCGAGCACGTCGGCGTTGTACTTGTACAGCCACAGCAGGTCGACGGCCTCGTACCCCTGGAGGTAGGGCTGCTGGTCGACGGCGAACCCCAGGGAACCGTCCTTGAGGCCCGCGGCCACCGAGCCGTTCAGGTCGAAGGTGTCGATCTCGGCCTTGCTGCCTGCGTCCTGCTTGGCCTTGACGGCGGTG
Organism: Streptomyces sp. NPDC059816; assembly: GCF_042732055.1. NCBI lineage: Bacteria > Bacillati > Actinomycetota > Actinomycetes > Kitasatosporales > Streptomycetaceae > Streptomyces > Streptomyces sp. NPDC059816. Next base: position 58,153 of record NZ_JBHWIQ010000010.1, on the reverse strand, counting down.
GCGGCGAAGGGGGCGCCGAGGGTGACGACCGCGTCGAGGTCCCGGTCGGCCTGGAGCTTGGAGACGATCGACGCCTGGACGTCGGGCATGTTGGTGCCGTCGACGTAGAGGTTCTCCATCTTCCCGTCGAACGTCTTCGCGGCGCCGGCGCAGCGCTGTTCGTGGCCGACGTTGCCCTGTTCGTGCAGGACGCAGACGGCCGTCTCGTGGCCGCGTTCGTTCAGCTCGGTGCCGACCGCTTCGCCGGCCACGGTCTCGTCCTGGCCGACGTGGGTGAGGGCGCCGAACTCCTTGGACTCGGCGGAGCCGGAGTTGATCGTGATCACCGGGATGCCGGCCTTGCGGGCGCGTTCCACGGCGGCCTTCATGGCGGCGGGCTTGGCGAGGGTGACGATCAGCCCGTCGACCCTCTTGTCGACCGCCGCGTCGATCAGCTGGGCCTGCTGCTGGGCCTCGTCGTGGTGCGAGTACAGGAACTTGATGTTGTCCTTGGCCGCGGCTTCCTCGGCACCCTTCTGCACGATGTCCCAGAAGGTGTCGCCGTCGCCCGAGTGGGTCACCATCGCGAAGGTCCAGCGCGGGGTGGTGACGGCGGCCTTCCCCCGGGCGGCGGCGGCCTCGCGGGCGTCCTCGGCGCGCTTGCCGCCGGTGCTGGAGCACCCCGCGAGCGCTACGGCCAGCGTCACCACCAGCGCGGCTGTCGCCACCCGTACCCCTGTCCGTACCCTTGCCACGAACCCGTGCCCTTCTTGCCGTGCTCCCCGGTGCGCCGGTACCGGCGGACCGGACCCGGGGGTCGATTTTGCGACCCGGAACGCTCCAGTATCGGCCACGGAACCGGTGCGGGTGTGCATCGGGTGCCGTCCGCGGCCCGCTCGCCCGGCTCGGGCGCCTGCTCTGCGCATGCGGGGACCACCTCTCCTCCCGGCCGCGCGAATGCGGCTGGGGGAGTTCTAGCGGCGGGCCCGTGGGTCGTCAATGGATTTGTCAGAACATTCTGACGCGGCCGGGCCCGACCCCCGCCGGCCGACGAACGGGCCGCCCGGGCGTTGCGCCGGACGGGTGCGCGCGGGCGGCGCCCGGCGGGGAGCGGGGCCTCAGGGGCGGACGAGCAGGTGGAACTCGAACGAGTAGCGGGACGCGCGGTAGGTGTGCGCCCCGTGCTCCACGGGGCGCCCGGTGTCGTCGAAGGTGGTGCGGCACATGGTGAGCAGGGGCGCGCCCGCGGGCTCCGCCAACAGCGCCGCCTCCCCGGCGGTGGCGGCCCGGGCGCCCACCGACTGGCGGGCGCTGTGCAGGGTGATCCCGACGGCCCGCAGCATCCGGTACAGCCCGGTGGACTCCAACCGTGCGGTCTCCAGGGCGAGCAGCCCGGCCGGGAGGTGGTTGCACAGGTACGCCAGGGGCTCGCCGTGGGCCAGTCGGAGCCGTTCGACGCGGTGCACCTCGGCCCCCTCGGCGACCCCGAGCGCGACGGCGACCTCCGCGGACGCCGGGACGAGACCGTTGACGGTGACCCGGGTCGCGGGCCGCCCGCCGGCCGCCTCCAGGTCGTCGTACAGGCTGCTCAGCTCCAGCGGGCGCTTGACCTGGCTGTGGACCACCTGGGTGCCGACGCCCCGGCGGCGCACCAGGAGCCCCTTGTCGACCAGCGACTGGATGGCCTGGCGGACGGTGGGACGGGACAGACCGAGGCGTCCCGCGAGTTCTATCTCGTTGCCCAGCAGGCTGCCCGGGGTGAGCGTGCCGCGTTCGATCGCCGCTTCGAGTTGCTGGGCGAGCTGGAAGTACAGCGGGACCGGGCTGCTCCGGTCCACACCGAGGTGGAGCGTCACGGGCGGTTCGGCTGCGGGTCTGGACACGGTTGGGGAGCGTAGCCGTCCGGCCCAAGGACGGGAAGCCATGCGGTTCGATTGTCCGGACAAACCATTGACAGGGGGTGCGGGCGGCTCCACCTTGTACCCATGCGCATCGGACTCATCGGGACGGGCCGCATCGGGACGTTCCACGCGGCATCCCTCTGCCGCAACCGCGAGGTGGGTTCCCTCGTCGTCACGGACGCCGACCTCGCGCGGGCCCAGGCACTGGCCCACCGGATCGGGGCCACCACCGCGCCCGGGGTGGACGAGATCTTCACCTGGGGCGTCGACGCGGTGGTGATCACCACCGCCACCGCTGCGCACGCCGAGCTGATCTCCCGGGCGGCCCGGGCGGGGCTGCCGGTCTTCTGCGAGAAGCCCATCGCCCTGGACCTGTCGGGCACCCTGTCCGCGCTGCGGGACGTGGACGCGGCGGGCACCGTCCTCCAGATGGGGTTCCAGCGCCGTTTCGACTTCGGGTACGTCCGGGCCCGGGAGGCGGTGCGCGAGGGCCGCCTCGGACGGCTGCACACCGTACGGGCGATGACCTCCGATCCGGCTCCGCCGCCCGCCGCGTACCTCCCGCTGTCCGGGGGCCTCTACCGGGACTGCCTGGTCCACGACTTCGACGCACTGCGCTGGGTGACCGGCCGGGAGGTGGTGGAGGTGTACGCCGCCGGGTCCGACGCGGGGCCCTCGATGTTCCGGGAGGCCGGGGACGTGGACACCGCGGCGGTGGTGCTGACCCTGGACGACGGGGTCCTCGCCACCGCGACGGCGACCCGGCTGAACGGCGCCGGCTACGACGTCCGGATGGAACTCGCCGGGGAGGCCGACCAGGTGGCGGTCGGGCTGGACGACCGCACCCCGATCGCGTCCACGGAAGCCGCCGGCCCGCCGCCCGCCGACAAACCGTGGCCCGGCTTCCTCGAACGGTTCGCCCCCGCGTACGAGGCGGAGTTGGCGGCCTTCGTGGACGTGGTGCGCGGGGAGCGGGCGAACCCCTGCGACGGGCGCGAGGCGCTGACGGCGCTGCGCATCGCCGAAGCGTGCGAACGGTCCCGGCGGGAACGGCGGGCGGTGCGGATCGACGAGGTCCCCGGGGCGTGAACGGGCCGCACCGGGTCACTCGTCGTCGAGCAGCCACCCGGCGTCATGGGTCAACAGGGCTATCTGCACCCGGTTGTTGAGTTCGAGCTTGGCCAGGACGCGGGACACGTGCGTCTTGACGGTGGCGACGCTCATGTACAGGTCGGCGGCGATGTCCGCGTTCGACTTCCCGCGGCCGACGGCCACGGCGACCTCCCGCTCGCGTTCGCCGAGCACCAACAGCCGTTCCCGGGCGCGCCGGCTGCGGTCCTGCCGGGAGTCGTCGCCCGCGACCCTGCTGATGAGTTGACGGGTCACCGTCGGCGACAGGACGGGCACCCCGGCGGCGACCTTGCGCACCGCGTCGACGATCTCGGCCGGCTGGGTGTCCTTGAGCACGAAGCCGGCGGCCCCCGCCCGCAGCGCCCGCAGGACCTGTTCGTCGGCGTGGAACGTGGTCAGCAGGATGACCTCGGGGGCGCCCGCCCGGGCCCGCAGCAGTTCGGTGGCGGTGAGGCCGTCCACGGTGGGCATCCTGATGTCCATCAGGACGACGTCCGGAGCCAGCCGGTCCACCAGGGCGAGGACCTCGCAGCCGTCGCCCGCCTGCCCCGCGATCTCGATGTCCTCGGCTCCGCCGAGCATCAGGGACAGACCCGCGCGGACCAGCGGGTCGTCGTCCACCAGGAGCACCTTGATCGCAGTCATGAGGGCCACGGTAGCCAGGCGGTGACCTGGAAGCCCCCGGCGTCGTCCGGCCCGTGCTCGATCCGGCCACCGGCGAGGGTGGCCCGTTCGGTGAGGCCGATGAGGCCCTGGCCGGAGCCGGGCACGGCGGGGACCTTCCCGGCCGGTGCCGGATTGTGCACGGTGACCGTCAGCCCCTCCCCGGGGCCGCCGGTCAGACACACCGTGACCTCGGAGCCGGGGGCGTGCTTGCGGGCGTTGGTCAGCCCCTCCTGGGCGATGCGGTAGGCGGTGCGGCCCACGGAGGCGGGGGCGGCACGGGGATCGGTGACCCGGTTGGCGAGCCGCACCGTGGCGCCCGCCGCGCGGGACTCGTCGACCAGCGTGTCGAGGGCGGCGAGGGTGGGTTGCGGGCGGCCGGATTCCTCCCCCTCCCCCGCGCGCAGCACTCCGATGATCTCGCGCAGGTCCTGGAGCGCCTCGTGGGAACTCTCCCGGATCACCCCGGCGGCCCGGGCGATCTCCTCCCGAGGGGCGTCCGGGCGGAACTCCAGGGCACCCGCGTGCACGCTGAGCAGGGTCAACCGGTGGGCGAGGACGTCGTGCATCTCCCGGGCGATGGACTCCCGGGCGAGCCGTTGGGCCTGTTCCGCGCGCAGTTCCGCCTCGGTCTCGGCACGCCGGGCCCGGTCCTGGAGCGACAGCAGCAGTTCGCGGTGCGAGCGGACGAACATCCCCCAGCCGACGACGGTGGCGGTCATCAGCACCGTGAACATGATGGACACGCCGTACGAGAGTTCGGGGTCAGGGCGCCACCAGAAGAGCAGCGGGGCGAGGGCGAGGGAGACACCCGCGACCCAGGCCACGTACGCGAAACGTCGGTGCACGGCCAGGGAGAACAGCAGGACGAGGGCGGCTCCGGCGGCGGTCGTGGACAGCAGCCCCACCGGGACCAGGGCCGCCGCGAGCCCGACCGGCCAGCGGCGGCGCAGCCACACCGCACCGCAGGAGAGGGCGCCGAGCACCTGGTCCGCCACGATCAACGGCTCCGGCACGTCCGGCTCTTGGACCAGGTTCTCCGCCACCAGCAGCCCGATCGTGACGGCGATCAGGAAGCACAGGAAGTCGACGATCCAGTCGCGCAGGGTCCGCCGGGGGTACCGGCCCTTGACCCGTTCCGGGTACAACTCGGCGGCCACCGCCGAGGGCAGCAGCCAGCGCAGCCGGAAGGCGGGGACCGACTCCGCTGGCACGGGGGGTTCTTGGCCGTTCATGACCAGCAAATCTACGCACCCGTACGGGTGCACCCGTACCGTGCGACACGCCCACCGACCAAAGTTGGCGTGGCCTCGACCATCGGCTGACGGCCCCGGGCGGACCCGCGACTTCCGGCCGGCGGGGAACGTCCGGTGGCCGATGTCCCGGGGCGGTCCGCGCCGAGGAGGATCACGTCCATGAGGCATCTGTGGGGGTTTCTTGGTTTCGTCGCCCTGGTGCAGGGCGCCATGGGGCTCACGAACGAACTCGGCTGGGGGGACTGGGGCCTGCTGAGGCACGTGGCGTTCCTGGACGGGTACGAACTGTTCGCCAGCATCGCGCTGTTGCTGTTCGCGTTCGCGCTGTTCGGGGTCGCGGAGAGCATGAAGAAACAGGGGAAGTAGCCCGTGCTTCCGAGGACGGCCGCGGGAACGGCCGAGGAGTCGCCGCGGCCCGTCGCGGAGCCCCCGCGGGCCGCGGGGCAACACGGCAGCCGTGCTCGGGGGCGGGGACGGCCCCCCGGTAGGCTGCTCCCTCGCCCGCCCGCCCCGAAAGGACCGCGCCGTGCCGACGCCCAGCACCCGCCCCACCGACGCCGCCCGACCCCTGGCGTCCCCCGCCGCGAGCGGCGGAGTGCAGTCCCTGGAGCGGGCCTTCGACCTGCTGGAGCGGATGGCGGACGCCGGGGGCGAGATCGGCCTGAGCGAACTGTCCGCGAGCAGCGGGCTGCCGCTGCCGACCATCCACCGGCTGGTGCGGACCCTGGTGTCCTGCGGGTACGTGCGCCAGCAGCCGAACCGGCGCTACGCGTTGGGACCGCGGCTGATCCGCCTCGGGGAGTCGGCGTCCCGACTGCTCGGGACCTGGGCCCGGCCGCACCTCGCCCGGCTGGTCGAGGAGACCGGCGAGACCGCGAACCTGGCCCTGCTGGACGGGGACGAGATCGTCTACGTGGCGCAGGTGCCCTCCAGGCATTCGGTGCGGATGTTCACCGAGGTGGGGCGGCGGGTGCTCCCCCACTCGACCGGCGTCGGCAAGGCCCTGCTCGCCCAGCTCTCCCCCGACGAGGTGCGCGCCCTGCTGGGCCGTACGGGGATGCCGCCGGCGACCGAACGCACCATCACCACCGTGGAGGGCTTCCTCAGCGCGCTGGAGGACGTACGACGCTGCGGCTACGCGGTCGACGACGGCGAGCAGGAGCTCGGGGTGCGGTGCCTCGCCGTCCGGGTGCCCGACTCGCCGACCACCGCGGCGATCTCCATCTCCGGCCCCACGGGGCGGGTCACCGAAGCTGCGACGCGGCGGATCGTCCCGGTGCTCCAACAGGTCGCGGGGGAACTGTCCGCCGAGTTGGCCACCGCGGCGGAGTCGTCGACCTGAGCCCCACCGGCGACCGGACCCACCACGCTTGACGGTGCGTCAGCGGACCGTCGGCGGACCGCCGAAGAGGTCGACCGCGTTGCGGACCCGGGCCAGGCTCACGGCGAGGGCGCTCACCGAGCCGATGGAGCCCGCGATCAGCAGCAGGGAGCGCCGCAACCGGGGGGTCTCGGGGGCGCCGTCGACCGTCATCGCGTCGAGGGCGGCGAGCTCGTCCTCGGCGATCGTCCGGTCGGGGAACTCGGCCGGATGCACCGCGAGTTCGCGACGGAGCCGGGAAACCGCGGCGCGCAGCTCCAGAACCCGCGGGTCGTCGTCGCTGCCGGTCACTGGCTTCTGTCCCACGCTCCGCAACACAGCTCTCCCCCCGCGCACTACGTTGTGCGCATTTTGCTCAAGGCTCGCCGTCCCCGTCCGGACCGGTCGGATCCGTGGGGTCGGGCCAGTAAACGCCACCGGACGGGGTGCCCGCCACTGAGCGGACGGAATTTCCCCTCCCCTTTGCCCAACAGTCCTTCGCGCGGTCGAATCTGACGGCGCGTTGGCGATCGTGGGAGCGCGCGGAGCGCCGGCGCGCTCCGGGGGGTGGTGTGACTCCGTGCCGAATCGATCCTGCGCCTGCCGGCAGCCCGGTCAGGGGCGGTCCGTGTGCCCGAGGGTGCGCCCCGGGGCCACCCGGTCCCGGACCCGGCGCTTGACGGCCGTCGGCTCCGGGAACCCGTCCCGTTTGCGGTCCCAGACCTCCTCGCCGTCGACCCGGACGACGAAGACCCCGCCCGTGCCCGGCGCGAGGGACAGCTCGCTCAACTCCGCCTCGAAGGTGGTGAGCAGTTCCTGGGCGAGCCAGGCGGCCCGGGGCAGCCAGCGGCACTGGGTGCAGTACTCGATCTGCACGCGGTGTGCGGCGGGGGGCGTGTCGTCGGTCGGCGGCGCGGTCATGGTGTGGCCTCTCAGCTTCGGTCCGGCTTCGGTCCAGGTGGTCAGCTTCGGTCCAGGTGCACGGACCAGTCCTGCTCTGCCGGGGGTTGCCCGTGCAGGTCCGGGACGCGCTTGAGCCAGGCCGGGCGGCCGGCTTCGGTGGCCGCCGCGCGGCGGGCGTCCTCTTCGGCGAGGTGGGCGCGGGCGGGGAAGTCGGTGGGCAGCCAGTGTTCGGACGCCCGGGCGCGGGCGGTGAGGTGGTCCGCGTAGGCGTCCCGGACGGCGTCGGCGTCCGGGAAGCCGGCCTCACCGGCCAGCCAGGCGTCGGGCACCAGGGCGGTGACGTCCCGCATCAGGTCCCGGGTGACGCGCGGCGCGAGTTCGGCATCGGCGGCAGCGGTGTCGGGCGCGTAACCGCCGAGCGCGTGGCGGCGGAAGTCGTACCGTTTGGTCACGGCCCGGTCGGCGCTCTCCCACCGGTGGTGGAAGACGAGGGCCGCCCCGTGGTCGATCAGCCACAGCCGGGGGACGTTGAGGGAAGGGCCGCCGAAGGTGGGCCAGACCATCAGGTTGGAGCTGTGCAGGGTGCGGTCGACATTGGCGGTCAGCGCGTCGAGCCAGATGATCCGCCCGGCCTCCACCGGGTCGACCCGCAGGGCGGCGGGCGGGGCGTCCGGGACGAAGTCCACGGCTCCCGGGAGGTAGTCCATGCCGAGGTTGAGCCCCGCGCTGGCCGCCAGCAGGTCCCGGACCTCCTGGTGCGGTTCGTGGGCGGCGACGGCCGGGTCGAAGTGGGCGCGCACCAGTGCCGGTACGCGGAGCCCGAGGGCGCGCGCCAGTTCCCCGACGATCACCTCGGCGACCAGCGCTCGGCGGCCCTGGGCTGCTCCGGTGAACTTGACGACATAGGTGCCGAGGTCGTCGGCCTCGACGATGCCGGGCACGGAACCGCCCTCGTGCAGGGGCGCCACGTAGTGGGTGACGGTGACCTCGGTCAGCATTTCCCCAGGTTATACGGCGTGGCTCCCGGCGAATCCGCGGCGGTGGTTCGTGGGAACCGGTGTGCCCCGCCGAACCCGGATCATCCGGACCGGGCCGCAGTGGACCAGGCTCTGCGGCAGCTGCACGCGTCCCTGCGGGGATTCCGGCGCCGACCGGCTGCGGCCGTTCTGCACCGCGCACGAGGTGTCAGCCGTGCGAAGCCTCGCTGAGCGTGCCGGGCCGCGGGGGCACTTGGTCGTCGCCCCGTCCCGGACGCCGGACTCGGTCCGTGTGCGTGGATGGCATCGCTCCCGGGCAGGCCGTGCCCCAGGGGCACGGCCCGTCCGGCCGCCCCGTCTGCATTCCGGCCTCCGGCACGTGCGTCGAGGTTTCCCCCGGCTCTCCCAGCGGACTGAAAGAAAAAGGATCATCCATCCTTGATTTTTATCCCGCGTACCGCAAATCGCCTGCGGAGCATCGGTCCGAATTTCGGCCACTCCACCCGCAGAATCGATTTGCGTCTACGCCATCTGCCCGGACGTGCCAGCGGAACGCCTGACCGCCGCCGGAACACTTCCGACTATCCGGACATCAGTGCACGCCCTGCGCGAGAAAACGCGGCACGCTGGAAGTGCGTACACCTGCCCTCGGACGGTTCCCGGCAGCCGACTTCCGGACCGGCACCGATGGGCTGGAACGGCGATCACCCCCCTACCCGCCCCGCCGCAGCACCGGATCAGGCAACCGCAGGAAATACGAGAACGACCCTCGAAGGATATTCTCGCCACTCTCCGCGGGGGCATTTCACACCGATTCGAAGCAGTCACGAAGAATCGAAGAACGCCGACCGAAAATGATTCACGAATACGAGAGTTCCGGTTCACGCGGGATTCCGACCGTGCGCCCGGGCCCCCGAACTCCCGGGGTGAAGCTGTTCTCGTCGGTGCTGACGTGGCCACACCGCGCCCCCGTGCAGGGTGTGGGTCGTGGTGTCACAGGGCTGCGGCTTCCTCGGTCAGGAGTGCCACGTCGGGGTGGGTGCTGTAGGGACGCAGTACCTGGCGCATGGTGGTGAGGGAGGCGGTGGCGCGGGCCGACCGCAGGCCCGGGTAGTCGATGAGGAAGCGCTTCCAGGTGGTGAGGGATTCTTCGAGGTTGCCCTGGAGCAGTTGCGACTCGGCCAGGAGTGCCGTGGTCAGCGCCCTGGCGCGGCGTGCCTGCGGGGCGCGGGCGCGGAGCGAGGCGGTGTAGGCCCGGTCGGCTGCCTGATGGTCTCTGAGCGCGGTCAGCGTTCGGGCGCGCTGGTAGTGCAGGGCTGCGGTCGGGTAACTGTCGAAGGGGTCGGTGAGGTTCTGGTCCGCCTGGCCGTGGAGGACTTCCGCGTTGTGCAGCGCGAGGAGGGCTCGGGAACGGTTGTTGCCCCGTGCGTGGGCCAGGGCGAGCTGGGACTGGGTGAAGGACTGGGCCAGGGGTGAGGAGTGACGGGTCGCGGTGGCGACCGCCTGTTCGGTCAGGACGAGGGAGGGCTGCCGGTGGCCGAGGTCCAGGGCGTGGGAGGCGAGGGCTCTGAGGGCGATGGTGTAGGTGTGGGGGTCTTCGGCTTCTGCGGCCAGGTGGGCGGCTGTGCGGTGGTAGTGCTGGGCCAGGACGTTGTCGCTGTCGTCGGCGCACATGTTGCCCAGGAGGATGGTGAGCTGTGCCGTGTGGGTGAGGAGTTGTCGGTGCACCTGCTCACTGGCGACGGAGAGGAGTCACGGGGTGACGTCGTCGGCGAGGTAGGTGGTGAGCGCGGTGCGGGCGTGTCCGCCGCCGAAGCTTCCGGCGGAGGCCGCGAAGACCACGGTCATGCTCTGGAGCGCTTCCACTTCCGCTCGGCCCACGCGGCGGCCGGCCAGGACGCCGGCGCGGCGGGCCACGGTCCGTGAGAGCAGGTCCTCCCAATCAGGGACCTCCAGCGCTGCGAGGCTGTAGACGTCCACGCCCAGTACCTCTCCCCTGCGGGGGTCGAGTTGGCTGTGGGTGAGCTTGGACAGATGGTGCACGGGGTCTGCCTTCCAGGACCAGTCCGGTATGCGGGCAGGAACTCGGGTCAGACCGGCGTCGGCAGCGGCCAGGGGTCTGCCCAGGCGCCGGGAAAGCGCCTCCAGGGATGTAGGTGGGCGCGGGCGGACGGGGATGCGCTCCGGCGAGCCAGCGCGTCGCTGTCGAGCGGTTCACGGTCAGGTCGTGGCCGCGTTCGGAGGCGACCGAGGAGACCGCGCGCGCGAGCAGGGTCGCGTTCCATCCCGCCTCCATGAGAAGTCGCCCGAGCCGTGCGTTCGGTTGCTGAGAGGACATCGCTTCCCCGTTCTCAGCCCTAGCCAAAGATGATCCGGACACAGGGGCTTTCACAAGGGCGCACGAGCGCAGCACGCGCAGCACGTTCGCGCCCCGACACCCCTGCACAGACTGGATTCCGGCGGATGTACTGCAAGGGAGGTACCCGCCTGGATCGGTCACTCAATCCCGGCGCACCACCGTGGGTGGTGGCCGCTTCGCCGCGCGGTCCTCCTCGGCAGTGAAGACCTGCCGGTGCCGATCTCCCGTGCTGAATGCGAGTGGACAGACATGTCGCGGTCATCTGTGTCCTGGTACGTCGCCGCCCCGGCAGCAGCACTACCCGCCGGTCAGATGCTGGTTGCAGACCACCTGCGACGGCCCGACGGGCGGGTCCTGTCCTGCTCTGCCGCGCCGATGGTCGCGGGGGCGCTCAGCGCGGCGGGGCACCGGGTGGTCACGGGTACGGTCCAACTGCTGCAGGAAGGGCCGGGCAGTGATCGCCGGGCCGCCGTCGCACCTGCCACCGCGAGCGCTCACTGGGCCAGGGACGACCTGGGCGCGGAGGGCTCCGGTGGTGTGGCCGTGGTGGTGGCGGATGCCGAGGCGGGCCTACGGCCGGTGGCGGAGGCCGCCGTGGCCTCTTGGGCACGGGTCATGGGGCCCAGGACGGTACTGCTGGCGTCCCCGCGATCGTTCTGCGCGGGGGTGGAACGGGCGATCGAGGTCGTCGAGGCCCTCCTCGAACAGCAGCACGGACCCGGTGGCCGGCGGGTGTTCGTGCGCAAGCAGATCGTCCACAACACCCACGTCATCGCCGACCTGACGGAGCGCGGGGCGGTCTTCGTGGAGGAACTGGACGAGGTGCCCCCGGGGTCCTTGGTGGTGTTCTCCGCCCACGGTGTCTCCCCGCAGGTCCGTGCGGAGGCGGCCCGCAGGAGCCTGACGGTGGTCGATGCGACGTGCCCGCTGGTGACCAAGGTCCACGCGGAGGCACGCCGTTACGCCGAGCGCGGCAACAGCATCGTGCTCATCGGGCACGCGGGCCACGAGGAGGTCGAGGGCACCCAGGGCGAGGCCCCCGACGCCACCGTGGTCGTCGGCAGTGTGCGGGACATCGCCGGCCTGGACCTGCCGGACCCCTCGAAGATCACGTACCTGACGCAGACCACGCTCGCCGTGGACGAGACGCGGGCGACCATCGACGCGCTCAAGGAACGCTTTCCCCAGGCGCGCGGCCCAGGCTCCGAGGACATCTGCTACGCCACCACCAACCGCCAGCACGCCCTGCAGGCCGTCACCGCCGAGGCGGACCTCGTACTGGTCCTGGGCTCGGAGAATTCCTCCAACTCCGTTCGGCTCGTGGAGCTGGCGCGCAAGGCGGGCACACCGGCCCAGCTGATCGAGGACTGCTCCCGCATCCGGCCGGACTGGCTGCGCGACGCAGCCACGGTCGGGCTCAGCGCCGGGGCGTCCGCCCCGCATGACCTGGTCCGGCAGACCCTTTCCGCGCTGGCCGGGCTGGGGCCGCTCACCGTGCATGAACGGATCACCACGACCGAGGACACCTACTTCGCACCGCCCGCCGCGGTAAGGACGACCCGATGAGCACGACCAGCACGTACGCCGCCCGTTTCCCGCTGCTGGCGAAGGCCGGTACCCCGGCGTCGCTGCGGGCCGTGCCCGGGGAACGGCTGGGCGAACTGGCGGCGGAGATCAGGGCGTTCCTGGTGGAGACGGTGTGCGCGACGGGCGGTCATCTGGGCCCGAATCTGGGGGTGGTGGAGCTCACCCTCGCGCTGCACCGGGTGTTCGACCCGCCCAGCGACACGATCGTCTTCGACACCGGGCACCAGACCTACGTCCACAAGCTGCTGACCGACCGCGGCAAGGATTTCGGATCCCTTCGGCAGGCCGACGGCATGTCGGGGTATCCGTCGCGGGCCGAGTCGCCCCACGACCTGGTGGAGAACTCCCACGCCTCGACCGCCCTCTCCTACGCGGACGGCCTCGCCAAGGCACGGGCCCTCAGCGGTGAGAGGGGCCGCGCGGTGGTGGCCGTCATCGGCGACGGCGCCCTCACGGGCGGACTGGCCTGGGAGGGCCTGAACAACCTCGGCGCCGCCCCCTCACGTCCGGTGATCGTGGTGCTCAACGACAACGGCCGCTCCTACGCCCCCACCACCGGTGCCCTCGCCGAACATCTGGGCGCACTGAAGCGGCCGGGAACCGGGACAGCGGACCACCCGGGACACCGGAACGTGTTCACCGATCTGGGTTTCGGCTACGTCGGACCGGTCGACGGCCACGACACGGCCGCGGTCGAGAAGGCGCTGCGCCGGGCACGGTCGCTGGCCCGTCCGGTCCTCGTGCACGTGGTGACGGTCAAGGGCCGGGGATATCCGCTCGCGGAGGCGGACGAGGCGGACTGCCTGCACGCGGTCGGTGTCGTCGATCCCTCCACCGGCCGCCCCACCGCTGCCGCCAAGGCCCCGGGTCGGTCGTGGACGAGCGTGTTCGCGCACGAACTCGTGTCCGTGGCGGCGGACCACCCGCGCGTGGTGGCGATCACCGCGTCGATGCTGCGGCCCACCGGACTGCACCTGATGCGGGAGAAGTTTCCCGACCGGGTCTTCGACGTGGGGATAGCCGAGGCGCACGCGGCCACATCGGCGGCCGGGCTGGCGATGGACGGCTTCCACCCCGTCGTGGCCGTCTACGCGACGTTCCTGGGCCGCGCGTTCGACCAGGTCCTGATGGATGTGGCCCTGCACGGCCTGCCGGTGACCTTCGTCCTGGACCGCGCGGGGATCACCGGTCCCGACGGCCCCTCGCACCACGGCATATGGGACCTGGCACTCCTCAACGCCGTCCCCGGATTACGGGTGGCCGTTCCCCGCGACGCCGCACAACTGCGGGAACTCCTCACCGAGGCCGTCAGCCACCGTGCCGGACCCACCGCCCTGCGCTTCCCCAAGGCCCAAGCAGCAGGCGATGTCGAGGCCCTGGAACGGCACGGCCCCGTCGACGTCCTGTTCCGTTCCGGAGTCCGGGACGTCCTGCTCGTCGCCGCGGGCCCGCTCGCCGCAGCGGCCGTCGAAGCCGCCGCCCAGCTCGACCGCCGTGGGGTCGGATGCACCGTCGCCGACCCCCGCTGGGCCCTGCCCGTCCCCCACCAGCTCACCGAACTCGCCGCACGCCACCGCCTGGTGGTCACCGTCGAGGACGGCATCCGCTCCGGCGGCATGGGAACGGCCGTCGCCCAGGCGCTCACCGACACGGGGAACACCATGCCCACGCGCGCCCTGGGGCTGGCGCACCGCTTCCTCCCCCATGCGACCCGCGCCGGTCTCCTCGGCGCGGCGGGCCTCGACAGCCGAGGCATCGTCCACGCCGTGCTCCGGGCCCGCGCCGGGCTCCCGCACCACACCCAGCAGCCCGAGCGAGAAGGCAGGACACGATGACCACCGACCTCGGTCTGCCCGCGCGCGCCCGCGCTCCGCAGCGGCGCCGCACCCGCCAACTCCACGTCGGCGACGTCCTGGTGGGCGGCGGCGCCCCGGTCTCCGTCCAGACCATGACCACCACCCCCACCGCAGACGTGGACGCCACTCTCCAGCAGATCGCCGAGATCACCGCAGCAGGCTGCGACATCGTCCGCGTCGCCGTACCCTCCCAGGACGACGCCGACGCCCTCCCCCTCATCGTCGCCCGGTCGAAACTGCCGGTGATCGCCGACATCCACTTCCAGCCCCGCTACGTCTTCGCCGCCATCGACGCCGGCTGCGCCGCCGTACGGGTGAACCCCGGCAACATCCGCGCGTTCGACGACAGGGTCGCCGAGATCGCCAAGGCTGCCGCAGCGGCCGGGGTTCCCATCCGGATCGGCGTCAACGCAGGCTCCCTCGACCCCCGCCTCCTGGCCAAACACGGCCGGGCCACCCCCGAAGCCCTGGTGGAATCCGCCCTCTGGGAGTGCTCCCTCTTCGAGGAACACGGCTTCACCCAGCTGAAGATAGCGGTCAAGCACCATGACCCGGGCACGGTGATCGCCGCGAACCGCCTTCTCGCCGACGCCTGCGACTACCCGCTCCACCTCGGCGTCACCGAAGCCGGACCCGCCTTCCAGGGCTCCATCAAAACCGCCGTCGCCTTCGGCATCCTCCTCGGCGAAGGCATCGGCGACACCCTCCGCGTCTCCCTCTCCGCCCCACCCGTCGAACAGGTGAAAGCGGGCTGCCACATCCTCTCCTCCCTCGGACTGCGCCCCCGCAAGTTGGAGATCGTCTCCTGCCCCGGCTGCGGCCGCCTCCAGGTCGACATCCACCGCCTCGCCACCCAGGTCGAAGCCGCCTTCGACGACTTCCCCCACCCCCTGCGCATCGCCGTCATGGGCTGCGTCGTCAACGGACCCGGCGAAGCCCGGGAAGCCGACCTCGGCGTCTCCTGCGGCAATGGAAAGGGCCGCATCTTCCGCCGGGGCCGGATCATCCGCACCGTCCCTGAAAACAAGATCGTCGAAGCCCTCCTCGACGAAGCGCTCCGCCTCACCGACGAACCGGTTCCCCAGGACATCCCGGCACCGCCACAGGACCCCTCATGACCACCACGGCCCCGACCCAGCCCGACCAGGCCCGCGCCAAGATCGACGCCGCCCTCGACGCCTTCCTCACCGACAAAGCCCGCGCCGCAGCCGGACAGCACTTGCCGGGGGAAGTGACCGCACTCCTGACGGACTTCCTGGCCGCCGGCGGCAAACGCATCCGCCCCCTCCTCTGCCTGACGGGCTGGCAGGTCGCCGGTGGGCGTGGCCGCCCGCTCCCGGTCGTCAGGACCGCCGCCAGCCTGGAGATGTTCCACGCCTTCTGCCTGATCCACGACGACGTCATGGACCGCTCGGACATCCGCCGTGGACACCCCACCCTCCACCGCGCCCTCGCCACCCGACACGCCCCCGGCCGCACCGCCGCCACGGCCAACCGACTCGGTACCAGCGCCGCCGTCCTCATCGGCGATCTCGCCCTCACCTGGTCCGACGAACTCCTGCACACCGCCGGCCTCAACCACCAGCAGCTCACCCGGGTCCTGCCCCTGCTCGACGCCATGCGCACCGAGGTCATGTACGGCCAGTACCTCGACGTCACCGCCACCGCCACCGGCGCCGGCACCGTCAGCCGGGCACTGGCGATCTGCCGCTACAAGACCGCCAAATACACCATCGAACGCCCCCTGCACATCGGCGCCGCCCTCGCCGGCGCCGAACGGGGCCTGCTCGACTCACTGTCCGCGTTCGCCATCCCCCTGGGCGAAGCCTTCCAACTCCGCGACGACCTCCTCGGCGTCTTCGGCGACCCCACCCGCACCGGCAAACCCGCACTCGACGACCTGCGCGAAGGCAAGGCCACCGTCCTCATCGCCCTCGCCCTGCGCCACGCCACCCGTGCCCAGGCCGACCGGCTCCGCCCCCTCCTCGGCCACCGCGGCCTCACCCACCACCAGGCCGCCACCGCCCGCAGCATCATCACCGCCAGCGGTGCCGTCCAACGGGTCGAAACCATGATCACCGAACGGTACGGACAGGCCCTGGAACACCTCCGAGCCGCACCGCTGGAAGCGACGTCCGCACGCCTTCTGGAGGAGTTCGCGAACAACGCCGTCCGGAGGTCCGCATGACGACCGCCCCCGGACAGCGCGAACCGGCTCGCCGAACTCGGCCACCGGGACGTCGGGACGGCCGACGAGTGCTTCGCCTCCGCCCTTCCCGAAGAGCTGCGCAGTGACCACGGACGGGCCGTTCGCCGCCCACAGCGAGTTCACCACCAGTGAGGGCCGCACCATGATCCCACCGCCCGGTCTCACCCAGCGCGCGGCACACCTTCTCGCCACGCTGGACTCCAACCCCACCAGCTCGAACACCTACAACACCGCGTTCGTCGCCGGCCTGCGCGACGCCGCCGGAACCCCCTGGTTTCCCCAGGCCCTGGACTGGCTGCGCCACCATCAGCACGCCGACGGTTCCTGGGGCGGCACGCTCCCCGTGGCGGTCGACCGCCTGGTCTCGACCCTCGCCGCCGTGGCCTCCCTGGGCCGGTGCGGCGAGCCGTGGGCCAAGAGCGCGGTCCAGGCCGGCGTGGACTACCTGTGGCGACACTCCGAGGACCGGCGCACCTCCCCCCACCAGACGTCCGCCTTCGAACTGGCCGTGCCGTACCTGCTGGACCAGGGCCGCCGCGCGGGCCTGAACCTGCCCGCCGAGCGCTTCACCGACATCGAGCAACTCCGCACCGCCAAACTCGGCCGGCTCCCCGCAGTACTGCCCAGCGACGCGCCTTCCCCCCTGCTGTACTCGGCCGAACTCGTCAGCCCGCAGCTCCTCGCCCGGCAGGCCGAGCGCTTCCAGGCGGACGACGGAAGCATCGGCTGCTCCCCGGCGGCCACAGCGGCCCTGTGCCGCCACGGCGAGAACGCCGCCGCCGAGAGCTTCCTGCGCCGCCTCGCCGCACGGTCCCCCGACGGCGGCTTCCCCGAACTCGCCCCCATCGAGATCTTCATCCTCGGCTGGGCCCTCTACCCGATCGTCCGGGCCGGACTGCGCCCCACCGGCATCGACCAGCACCTGGCGACGCTGCGCGCGATCCTCGACACCGACGGTGTCGTCACCATGAGCGCGACCTTCCCGCTCCCCGACGCCGACGACACGGCCATGGCGATGACCATCCTCCACCGGGCGGGCACCGACGTCACGCCCTACCTGCCCCACCTGTTGACCTTCGAGCGGGACAGCTACTTCACCTGCTACGAGTTCGAACGGGACGGCTCGGTGGCCGTCAATGCCCGGATCGCCGAAGCATTCGGTCCGGAGCCACGACGCTATGCGGCCCAGATCAAGAAGGCGGCCGGATACATCGCCGACCAACGCATCGACGGCGCCTACTGGTACGACAAGTGGCACACCTCCCCGTACTACGCGACAGCGCACGTCGCCTTCGGCCTGGCTTCCACCGCACCGAAGCTCCTGGAGAAGACGGCCCGGTGGCTGCGGGAAACCCAGCATCCCAACGGCTCCTGGGGAGTTGCTCAAGGACAGCCCGAGGAAACCGCATACGCCGTCCTCGCCCTCGACGCCCTCGTACGGGCCGGGCTCACGACGGACACCTCACCCCTGACGCGGGCGTTCGCCTACCTCTGCCACCACCTCGACGACAACGACGCGCAGTACGCCGAGATGTGGAACGGCCGAGGACTCTTCACCGCACCGCACCTGACTCGGTCCGCGATCATTTCCGCCCTTCATCTGGCAACCGCGTACCCGTAGCCCGGGTACGCGCAATCGCACACCTCCTGCACGACCGCCCCGGAGAGGATGCACATGTCTGAAAGTCCCTGGAAAGAGATCTGGCCGGATGACGTCAGCCGGCGACCTGTACCCCACGCCATGAACGTGCACGTGCACGTGGACGAGGTCCAGGAGCAGGCGCTCGAGTGGGCGCGGGACATCGGCATCGTGAGCAGCGAGAAATTCTTCCAGGAATGCATGGAATGCGGCTACGCGCGCTGTGCGTCCCTGGCCTACCCGAATGCTTCACTGGCCGACCTGTCCCTGGCGACCCGCTGGACTGTGTTCCTGTTTGCCGTCGACGTGCACACGGACGAGACACCCTACGACAGCCTCTCACCGGAGTATCTGGCATTCCTCCGGAACATGGGGACCATAGTGTCCCCGAAGGCCAATTCCCCGATCGAGCCGGAGTCCCTGAAATCCCCGTTCGGTAGGGCCCTCCTCGAACTCTGGACCACATCGCGCACCCACTTCAAGAATCCGGGCTGGGAACGGCGATTCTCGCGCTGCTTCCACGAATACCAGAGTTCAGTCCTCTGGGAAATCGCACTGCGGAGAACAGGCGAGGTTCCGGACTACCTGACGTTCAGCACCTACAAGCTGCGAAGTTGTGTGGCGCCGATCGGGGTCTGCCTAGTGGAGCTGATCAGTCCGACAGTACTGCCGGATGCCGTTCTGGACAGCTTCCTCATGGAAAACGTCCGGCTTCTGGTATGCGATCTGACCAATATGGTCACGGATCTGGGGTCTCTGCAACGGGAGCACGCCTTCGAAGCCGTCCCCAACACCTTCACCAGTCTCCAGCACACCCTGGGCAGCACCTCCCACGAAACCGTCCGCCACTACACCTCCCTATTGCAGGCACGCATGAACACGCTACTCTCAATTCGAGACCGAATTGAGTACTTCTACCCGTCCACATGTGCACACGAACGACATATCCCTGCCACCAAGGATTACATCGATGAAGTGATCCTCTGGCTGGGGGGCAGTATGGAATTCATCCATGAAAGCCACCGCTACAGCCCCGGCGTGGACGTGGCCCTGGAGTCGTGACCGCCGCGGGTCTCTCCGCAGGTCCGCCCGGCGTCCGTCGCCCGCTCGTGCTCGACGATCACCGGCACGCCCCCATCTCGTCGAGATCGCTTCCTACGTCGTGCACCGGACTCCCCCCGCAGCCAGAAATTCCGTGTACGGCTACTTCGCCGGCCTCGGGGCAGCCTCTGACTGACGTCACTCCGTCGTCCCGGGAATCGGCAGCTCGCCATCTCCGCCAGCCCAGCGCGGTACACGGGCAGGTCTTCGAGACCGTGCCCGCCAAGGAGCGGGCCGCCGTGACCGGCGGCCCGGAATCGAGTGAGGCGATCATGAAAATGTCCCCCGCACGGCAGCCGCTGCGACAGGCGGTCCGCTGGCTGGCCGTCACGGTCCTGACCGTGACGGGCGCCAGTGTGGCAGTGCCCGCACACGCAGCCGATTCAACCACCTGCACCGGCACCACCCAGGTCACCTACAGCCCCGGCCTGACACTCACACCACAGACCGTCACCGTCTCCGCGACCGACTCCGTTCCCACCTGCGTCTCCACGGACCCCAGCATCACCGGCGTGATCACATCCCCCTACTCCTTTCCCGTCCCGAACGCCTCCTGCAACAACGTCCGGCTCGACCCCGGCAACGTCCTGGTCATCCACTGGAACAACGGGCAGAGTTCCACGGTCAGCGGCCTCGTCTACGCCACGACCACCACCGCCGGCATCACGCAGACCACCGGCACAGGCACCGTCACCGCGGGCGAGTTCACCGGCGCCACGGGTGTGCTCACCTGGATCTACGCACTCGTCAACCCACTGCCGTGCCTGACACCCGGCGGCCTGACCAGCCAGAACGGCACCATCCTCGCCCAGATCATCGGCTAGGACACAGGAGGAGAGCAGGAGGCTTCAGGCGGTCCAGCCACCCAGGTCGCGAACCACCTGAGCAAGGGTTCGGACCGGCGCGGATTCCATGTCACTTGACCAGACCAGGCCCCAGCTCAGCCGAGGTCCGTCGTGGACGGGCAGGTACACGATGTCCGGGCGGACATGAAACCGAAGGACGTGGGCGCCGAGGACGTGGGTGACCTGGCTCGTACTGACGATGGTGAACAGGTTGTCCAGGTTCGGCACGACTATTCGTCGCTCGATGGGGCGTCCACGGGGAGTACGGAAGGGGGAGAAGGCATCCTCCCAGTAGTCCGGCAGGTTGTCCGGGCCCTTGAGGACACCGTGGTCACCGAATGCCTCGGCGGACACCGAACGCCTGTCCGCCAGTTCGTGGTCGGGGCTCACCACCATCACCCGAGGCTCGGTGAACAGGACCGGCCCGACGGTCAGATCGGGCTCTTCGACAGGAAGCCACGACACCATGACGTCGACCTCCCCGGAACGGAGCGGCTCGAACGGTCTTTGGAACGGCACGTTTCGGATCTGGAGCCCCCACTCGGGACACCGAGCGCGGAAGGCTTCCCAATAGGGCCGCAGGTCATAGGCGTTGCTGGGCAGCATGCCGATACGAAGAACGCCCGTCTTCCCCTGTGCGGCCAGCCTGGCCCGCTCCAAACTCAGTATGCCGCAGCCGATCTCGTCCTGCTGCGCCGCGGCACCGAGGTGCTCCCCGAGGACCAGCGGCATCAGCGGGCGAGCGGAATCATCGTGGCGTTCACCGTGGAGGACATCGCCGCTGAGGAGCAACGTCTGCGTGCGGAAGGGGCCAACATCACCATGCCGCTGCGCACCGAGCCGTGGGGCGAGAAGCTCCTCCAACTCACCGACCCCAACGGAGTGGTGGTCCAGCTCGTCGAATGGACCACCGAGGTCGACGCCTGATGCACGCCGTGCCGTGGGTCACGTGGACGGTCTTCGGATGGACCGAATCGGACGCCGTGCCCACCCGCGCCACGACCGATCCACAGCAGTTGACCGCCCGCCGCAAACACGCGGTCGCGCACGACCCGATGTTCGCCTCGTGGACGGCGTCCTCCACCGAACTGCGCGCAGGACGGGCCGAGGTGCGGCACCGCATCGCAGACCACCTGATCGCAGACCACCTGACAGCAGACCATCTGAGGGAAGGACACACGTCGTGAGCCGAGTCTGGTTCATCACCGGAGGCAGCCGCGGTCTGGGCAGGGCCTTCACCCAGGCGGCGCTGGAATCCGGAGACTCGGTGACAGCCGTCTCCAGGAGAACCGAGGGACTGGAGGACCTGGTCGCGGCCCACCCCGGCCGGCTCCTCACCCTGCCCGTGGACGTCACCGACCGGGCGGCGGTCTTCGCCGGCATCGCCACCGCCGTCGAGCACTACGGCGGGCTTGACGTGGTGGTGAACAACGCGGGGTTCATGTCCAACGGCATGATCGAAGAGTTCACCGAGGCCCAGGCACGGGCCCAGTTCGACGTGAACTTCTTCGGCGCGCTCTGGGTCAGCCAGGCCGCGCTGCCGTTCCTGAGACGGCAGGGTTCCGGGCACATCGTGCAGGTCTCCAGCATCGCCGCACTCGGCGGATTCCCCTCGACCGGCCTGTACAGCGCGAGCAAGTTCGCACTGGAGGGCCTGAGCGAGGCACTCGCCCACGAGGCCGCACGGTTCGGCGTCAAGGTGAGCATCGCGCAGCCGGGTGGGTACTGGACGGACCTGTACACCAGCGTCCTGTCCACCGAACCTCGCCCCGAATACGCTGGGCTGCGAGCCGAACTGGAGCAGCAGTGGGCGGACGGTTCGGTCGACAGCGCGCCACGACTGGCGGCCCGGGCCCTGCTGGAACTCGTGGGCAGCGACGACCCTCCGCTGCGCCTGCTGTTCGGCAGCATGGTCTACGACCTCGCCTTCGACCTCTCACGGAAGCGGATGGACACCTGGGCGGCATGGGAGCAGGTCAGCCGTGCGGCCGAGGAGGCAACGCCCGCACCTGCCTGAACGTCCGCACCCGTTCTACCGGCGCACGACGGCGCGTCCTCCCGTGGTGACGAGGTCACCGGCTCATGGAGGCGTGAAGGTGACCGGGAGGGCCCGGGGGCCGCGGAACGTCGGGGCGTAGCCCCAGTCGACCTCGCCGCTCGGGACGTCCAGGGTCAGGTCCGGCAGACGGCCGAACAACGTGGTGATCGCGATCTCCGTCTCCAGCTTCACCAGATGGCTGCCCAGGCAGGTGTGCGGGCCGTGGCCGAGCGCCAGGTGCGGGCGGGCGTCACGGGTGAGGTCCAGGGCGCCCGGGTCGGGGAACCGGTTCGGGTCGCGGTTCGCCGCCGCCAGCGACAGCAGCACCACGTCGCCCTTCGCCACGCGGGCGTCCGCGATCGTCAGGTCCTCGCCCGCGTACCGGTACTCCGCCACGTGGTCCGGCGGATCCAGGCGCAGCAGCTCGTTGGTCGCCCGGGACCAGTCGATGTCGCCACCGAGCAGGGCGGCTCGTTGGTCGGGGTGGTCGAGCAGGCGCAGGACGGTGGTGCCGAGGAACTGGATCATGGTGATGTGACCGGCGCCGATCACCGTCATCACCATCACCTCCAGCTCGTCCCCGGTCAGCGCGCCCGACTCGATCAACCGCGTCGGCAGGTCGTCCCCCGGGTGCGAGCGTTTGTAGGCCACCAGCTTCCGTACGTAACCCAGCATCTCGGTCAACTTCGCCTCGTCGCGCGGTTGCTGGAACTTCGCGCGGTACCACATGTCCAGCACGTCGGCGGCGGGCGCGCGTTCGGCTTCCGGGATGCCGAGCAGGTCGTGCACGACGGCGACCGGGACCTGCCGGGTGTACTCGGCGACGAGGTCCGCGCGCCCCCGCCCGGCGAACGACTCGACGGCGTGTGCGCAGGTCCGGGCGGTGCGCTCGCGCAGGCGGGACACCGCGGCGGGGGTGAACGCCGCGGCGACGAGCCGGCGCAGCCTGGCGTGTCCGGGATCGTCCAGCTGGGACAGACCGGGCGGGTGCGGGTCGGGGTTGACCGGGGCGCCGCTGCCCAGGCGGCGGTCCGCCAGGCAGGCGCGGACGTCGTCGTACCGGGTCACCAGCCACGTCCGGCCCGGGACGTGCGGGTCGTCGACGGGGCAGACCGGGTCGTGCTCGCGCAACCAGGCGTAGCCCGGGTACGGGTCGGCGGTCACGACGGCCGGCCGGCGATCAGCAGCTTCTCCAGCGGGGACGCGGCGAGCGGCACGATCCGCGTCTCGGTGAGTCCGGCCTCGCCCAGCCATGCCGCGAGGTCGGCGTAGCGGTGCACGCCGCCGGCGTGGCCCTGCCACAGGGTCAGGTCGAACATGCTGAGGTACCCGGCCGCGGCCGGGCCGAGCCCGGCCGGTGGTTCCCGGTCGTGGTCGAGGATGGCGATGCTTCCCGTGGGGGACAACGATTTCGCCGCGCGCCGGAACAACTCGCGGCACTCCTCGGGGCGGTGGCCGTGCAGGACGTTGAACAGCAGTACCAGGTCGTGCCCGGACCCCAGGTCGTCGGTGAGGTAGTCGCCGGCCCGCGCCGTCACCCGGTCCGGTGGGGCGTCTTCGCGCAGGGCCGTGATCGTCTCGGGCAGGTCGAAGACGGTGATCTGCACGTCCGGGCGACGGCGGCACAGTTCGACGGCGTGGTCGCCGTGGCCGCCCCCGACGTCCAGGACGGTCGCTGCGGGAGGCAGCGCGGCGGCGATGTCATCGGCCAGGTCCACGGCGGCGCCGGCGAGCATCCGGCGCAGGCGGGCCCCGCTGGCGGGGCGCTCGTTCAGCCAGGTGTAGAAGCCGCGGCGGGGCGTGCCGGTACGGATGGTGTCCTCGATGTCGGCCCAGTGCTCGAACAGGACCTCGTGCCAGAACAGTTCGGCGTCCACCGGGCCGGGCGTCGCGACGGTCGTGACCCCGTCGGAGTCGCCGTCACGCCGCAGGTAGCCGAAGGTCACCAGGACGTTCACCAGGCTGCGCACCCCGGCCGGGTCACCGCCGATGGTGGTGGCCAGCTCCTCGACGGACAGCGGGCCGGTTTCCAGCGCGGTGAACACCCCGAGCCGGACACCGGCGATCATGGCCCGGTACCCGGCCGCGCCGAGCCGGTCCAGTACCGGAGCCGGGACACCAGAGGATTCTTCGGGCAAGGGCATGGTCATCCACTTCCGGAAAGCGCGCCGGCCCCGGTGAGGAAGTCCAGGTGCCTGCGCAGCATTCGCTCGTTGGCCGGGGGGAACTCCACCCCTGCCCCGGCCGCGGCGGCCCAGGTGCGGGAGCAGTCGAACCGCGGGTGCGGGCGGGGGCGTTCGGGCAGGGAGAAGGCGAGCGGGGCGAAGGGCCCGGCCGGGTCGGCGAGCATCCGCTCCCGCCATCGGTGGTACGGCACCACCTCGGTCGGGTGACCGGCCGAGGTGAGGGCGGCGGCGAGGGCGGCCCGGGTGAGGCCGCCGTCGCCGTGGTAGTGGTGGTCCCGGCAGAAGTGGTCCGGGGCCAGTGAGAGCGCGACGATCGCCGCGGCCACCGTGTCCACGGGCACCATGTCCAGCACCTCGGCGGTGTCCGGGACGGCGCCCGCGGCGATGCATCCGGTGAGCCAGCGGCTGAACGCGGAGCGCGGGTCGGCGGCGCCGGTGGTGGTGTCGCCGACGATGGCCGCGATGCGGTGGATCGAGACGGGCAGGCCGTGGCCGCGGGCGGCGTCGGCCATGGCGTCGGCCACCCATTTGCTGAGGTCGTAGCCGCTGGTGAGGCCGCTCGGGTCGGTGGGGGCGTCGGCCTCGGTGATGACGCGGCCGTCGTAGGCGTCGCCGAGGAAGACGCCGAGGGTGGAGATCAGGTGCAGCGGGGCGCCGCTGTCGCCGGCCAGGCGCAGGATGGCGGCGGTGGCGTCGACGTGCGCGGGTTTGAGGGCGTCGTAGGGCGCGGCGAAGTGCGGCACGGCGGCGTTGTGGTAGATCGCGTCCACGGTCGTGAGGGTGTCGTGGTTCGCCGTGGACAGACCGAGGCCGGGTGCGGACAGGTCGCCGGGGACCGGGATCACCCGGTCGGTGACCGGCAGCCGATCGATCGAGCCCTGGCGGACGA
This sequence comes from Streptomyces sp. NPDC059816, assembly GCF_042732055.1. Lineage (NCBI taxonomy): Bacteria > Bacillati > Actinomycetota > Actinomycetes > Kitasatosporales > Streptomycetaceae > Streptomyces > Streptomyces sp. NPDC059816. The sequence continues at coordinate 33,274 of NZ_JBHWIQ010000010.1, read as the reverse complement.
GGCAGTGGATCCGGGCGTCGGTCCTGGCCAGGAGCTGGTCGAGGAGGTGGCGGCCGAGGAAGCCGGTGGCGCCGGTGAGCAGGATCCGGCGCGCCGTGCCGGCCGAGGGGACGCCGGGTGGGTGGACGGTGCGGAGACGGATTTCGGGTGGGGGCACGGCGTCGGCGCGCAATCGGTCGACCGTGGGCAGGTCCGCCGGGGCACCGTCGTCGACGGCTGCCGCGAACGCCGCCACGGTGGGGGCGTTGAACAGGGTGCGCATCGGCACCGTGGCGCCGAGGCGGTCGCGGACGGCGGCGAGGACGTGGGCGGCGATGAGCGAGTGCCCGCCGAGGGCAAAGAAATCCGCGGTGCGGTCCACGTCGGACCGGTCGAGGACGGTGGCCCAGATGGCGGCGACGGCCCGCTCGGTGGCGGTCCGGGGCGGATCGGCCGGGGTGCGGGGGCGGGTGGGGGGTTCGGGGAGGGCGGCGTTGTCGACCTTGCCGGTGCTCGTGGTGGGGAGGGCGTCCAGGACGACCACGGTGTCCGGCACGAGGTGCGCGGGCAGGCGGTCGGCGCAGAAGGCGCGCAGGTCGGGAACGTCCGGGACGGCGACCCGCGGGTCGGGGGTGGTTGGATCGGGTGCGTTCGCGGTGGACGCGGTCCCGATGGGCGCGGTCCCGATGGGTGTGGTCCCGATGGGCGCGGTCGAGGTCGGGGCGCCGACGTAGCCGATGAGGCGGTCGCCCCTGGCCACCACCACGGCCTCCGCGACGGCCGGGTGCGCGGCGAGCACGGCCGCCACCTCCCCCGGCTCCACCCGGTTGCCGCGGATCTTGACCTGGTCGTCGGCCCGGCCGACGAATTCGAGCGTGCCGTGCGGGTTCAGTCTCGCGAGGTCGCCGGTCCGGTACATGCGGGCGCCGGGGCGGGCGCCGTACGGGTCGGCGAAGAACGCCGCGGCGGTCGCGGCCGGGTTGCCCCGGTACCCCCGGGCGGGCGCCGTCCCTCCGATGTAGACCTCACCGACCACGCCGACGGGCACCCGTCGCAGAGCCGGGTCGAGGAGGTGGACGCGGACGTTCGGCAGCGGGCGGCCGATCGGCAGGCGGGTGGGGTGCTCGCGGCCGTCGACGGTGCGGTGGCTGGTCGCGCAGACGGTGGCTTCCGTCGGGCCGTAGTGGTTGTGGAGGGGGATGCCGTGCTCCGCCCACGCGCGGACGGTCGCCGCCGGGACGATGTCGCCGCCGACCATCATGATCTCCAACGGGAGGCGTTCCCCGGCGAGATCGGCCACCCAGCGCTGCCAGAGGGGAGCCGCCGTGTCCACCGCGGACAGTCGGTGCTCGACGCAGAGCTTGAGGAGGTCCGGCCCGGTGAGGCCGCCCGGGTCGGGGTGGATGACCAGGGTGGCCCCGACCGCGAGGACCGGGAAGACGTCGCCGAACGCGGCGTCGAAGTGCGGGGGCGGGACCATGAGGAGGCGGTGTGCGGCGGTGAGGCCGTGTTCGGCGATGAACGCGGTGGTGAGGTTGAGGAGGGTGTCGTGCTGTACTTCGACGCCCTTGGGTTCGCCGGTGGTGCCGGATGTGTGGACGACGTAGGCGAGCTGGGACGGGTGGAGGGGGGTGGGTTCGTGGTGGCCGGTGGCGGGGAGGTCGTCGCGGGTCAGGACGGTCCGCGCACCGCTTGCGGTGATCAGGGCGTGTTGGCGGGAGGGGGGCTGGGCGGGGTCGATGGGGACGAAGCACCCGCCCGCCTTGAGCACGCCGAGGATCGCGACGATCGCGTCGGCGCTGGACGGGATGGTGATCGCGACCGGGTCCTCGCTGCGGATGCCGGCCCCGCGCAGGTGATGGGCGACGGCTGAGGACCTGCGGTCCAGGTCGCGGTAGGTGAGGGGAGCGGCGGCGAGGTCGAGGACGGCGGTGGCGTCGGGGGTCCGGGCGGTGCGGGCCGCGATCAGGTCCACCACGGTCGTGGCGGCCGGGCGGGTGTGGGCGGCCGGACCGGTGGACGGCGTGTCCGGTCCGCCCGGGGAGGCCGGCTCGGACCGGGTGTCGAGGGCGGTGTGGACGGCGGTGTCGGCCGGGGACAGCAGGTCCAGGTGGGACAGGGGAAGGCCGGGGTGGCGGACCACGGCCTCCATGACGGCCAGCACCTGGTCGGCGATCCTGGTGATCGTGTCCGCCTCGTACCGCTCGGTGCGGTAGTCGATGAGGGCGGGCCAGTCGCCCTCGCGTTCCCTGATGTGGAGGGTGAGGTCGAAACGGCTGGTGGCGCGGTCGATCGGCAGCGGCGTGGTGGTCAGGCCGGTGAAGGTGACGGGGGCCGTCTCGCGGTTGAGGACCAGCATCGTCCGGAACAGGGGGTGGTCCTCCCGTGGGGTGGGGACCGTGGTGAGGATGTCGGCCAGGGAGACGTCGGCGTGGTCCATCGCGTCGGCCACCACCGCGGTGGCGTCGGCGAGCAGGTCGCGGGGGGTGGCTCGACGGTTCGTGCGGAGCCGGAGCGGGAGGGTCGTGACGAACATGCCGATCACGTCGTCCCACCCGGCCGGGCGGGTGCTGACCGGGGCGCCGACGACGAGGTCGTCACCACCGTCCCGGGTGGAGGAGACGAGGGCGAAGACGGCGAGGAGACCGGCGAAGGTGGTGGCCCGTTCGCCCCGGCACCAGGTGGCGAAGCGGCGGGCGAGCCCGGCCGGGACGGTGAACCGGTGGGTGGCACCGGGGCCGGCGCCCGCGCCGCGGGCGTGAGCCGGGCCCGGGCCGGATTCCGGGTGCGGCGATCCGCCCGATGCGGGGGTGGGGGCCGTGCCGTACGGGTGGTCCGGCGAGGGTCCGGAGGCGGGCGGGGCGTCGCGGAGTGTTTCCGCCCAGAATTCGGTGGTTCGTTGCCGTGGACCCACGGCTGCCGGCACGGGGATCGGTGGTCCCGGTGCGCTGGTCCTTGTGCTGAGCGCGGGCCCCGGACCCTGGACGTCCGTGGCACCGGACGGGGGCGAGGAGAGCGGATCCACGGTGGTCAGGGTCGCCAGCAGGATCGCTATCGAGGTGTCGTCGCAGATGATGTGGTGAGCGGTGATCGTCAGGAGATGGGTCGTGGGCGAGGTTCTGATCAGGTGGGCCCGCGCCAATGGGCGCCGGGTCAGGTCGAAGGGGCGGTCGGCGTCCCGGGCGGCCAGGCGTTCGGCCTCCGGCCACGGGTCCTCGTGGGCGCTCAGGTCGGTGGTGCGCCAGGCCCTCGTCAGCAACTCGTCCGTGTAGGGCGCCGCGCTCAGCTGCGGGGTGTCGTCATGGACGACGATCGCCGATCGCAGGGCGGGATGGATGGCCAGGGTGCGGGCGAACCTGGCGCGCAGGTCCGCCTCGTCGAGCGCACCTTCCAACCGGAACGCGGCGTGCACGACGTAGGCGCCGTTGTCCTGGCCCACCTGGTGGATGATCCACAGTCCGTGCTGCGGGCCGGACAGCCGTCCGGGTGGCGCGGGCACCGGCCCCGACACGCCCGAGGCGTCCCGGATCTCCGGAGTGTCGGGATCCCCCTGGCCCGCCTCGATCGCGGCGGCCAGGGCGGCGACGGTGGGGTGGGCGAACAGGGTTCTGATCGTCACCTCCACGCCGACCGACGCCCGGATCTTGGCGACGGCCTTCGCTGCCGCCAGGGAATGGCCGCCGGACAGGAAGAAGTCGTCGTCGCGGTTCACCGGGCGAGCCAGCAGGCGCGCGAAGATCTCCGCGATCGTGGTCTCCAGACCCGGGTGGGGATCAGGGGCGGCGACCTCCTCCGCCGGTGGGGGCAGAGCACGTACGTTCAGCTTGCCGGAGCTCGTCAACGGGAACGCGTCCACGGACACCACCGCCGACGGCACCAGGTAGGCGGGAAGCACACGACTCAGCCGCTCCCGCACCCCCGGCCAGCCGGGCCGCACGGCGGCCCAGATCACATAGGCCACCAGGCGGTCACCGTCACCGGCCACGCGGGCGTCGGCGACCTCCGGGTCCGCCCGCAGCGCCGCCTCCACCTCGGCCGGTTCCACCCGGTGACCACGCACCTTGAGCTGTGCGTCCACCCGTCCGACGAACTCCACGACACCGCCCGGCCGGCGCCGCGCCAGGTCGCCCGTCGCGTACATGCGCGCGCCGGGGACCGGCGAGAACGGGTCGGCGACGAACCTCGTCGCCGTCCGGCCGGGCGCGCCGAGATAGCCGCGCGCCAGCGGGAAACCCCCCAGGTACACCTCGCCGACCACGTCGTCGTCAACCGGTCGCAGGCCCGCGTTCAGCAGGTATCCGGCCACGCCGTCGAGCGGGTCGCCGATGCCGAACCGGTCGCCTCGGTGCACCCGTTCGGCGGTCGACCAGATCGTCGTCTCGGTCGGGCCGTACGTGTTCCACAGCTCGGCCCCGCCCAGCGCCCCGGCCAGCTCCGGCGTCAGCACCTCCCCGATCGACACCCGGACCCGCACGCACTCCGGCACGCCCCCGGCCGCCACCAACACCGCCCACACCGAGGGGGTGACCTGGACGACCGTGACCGCCTCCGCCCTCAGACGCCGTGCCAGCGCGGGACCGTCCACGACGATCTCCGGCGGTACCGCCACCACCCGGGCGCCCACCGTCAGCGGCCCCACCAGCTCCCACACCGAGATGTCGAACGCCGGGGAGACCATGGCCGCCACCACGTCCCCGGCGCCCAGCCCCACCAACGTCGTCGACCGGGCGAGCATCCCGGCCACCGCGCGGTGCGGCACGCCCACCGCCTTCGGACGGCCGGTCGATCCGGACGTGTGGAACACGTACGCCAGTGACTCGGGGGCGAGGTGGGGATCGACGCGCTCGAACTCCTCCGGCAGGTCAGGGATCTCGGTCAGCACCACGCGGGCGGCACCGGTGACGGCCCGGCGCCTCGGTTCGGGCCACGACGGTTCCACCGGCACGTACACCGCGCCCGCCCGCCAGATCCCGAGGATGGCCACCACCAGGTCCGTGCCGCGCGGCAGGTCCACCGCGACCCACGCCTGGGGCCCGGCGCCCTTCGCCCGCAGCACCGAGGCCAGCGCCGCCGAACGGCGCTCCAACTCGGCGTAGGACAACTCACCCACCGCGAGGCCGTCCGCGCCGAACCGGATCAGCTCCAGCACGGTCGACGGCTCCGGAGCACCGGCCGGCCCGACCACCGACGCGGCCACCACCGAGGGCCCTGCCGTCAACGCCGACAACCGGCGATCGGGATCGGCGCACGCACGGTCCAGCAAGGCCAGCAACCGCCCGGCGACACCGTCGACCGTCGCCCCGTCGAACAGGTCCGTGTCGTGCTCGGTGACCACGGCCATCTCCGCGCCGCCGGACTCCACCATCACGGTGAGGTCGACGTCGGCCGTGCCCGTGTCCGGCAACATCCGCTCCGCCCGCACGCCGGGGAGCACCACCTCGGGCGGGTCCTGCATCACGAGGTGCGCCTGGCACAGCGGTGCGTGGCTCGGGTCGCGGGAGGCGCCGACCGCCTCGACGATCCGGTCGAACGGGACTGCCGCGCCGCCCAGTCCCGCCGCGACCGCGCGGCGGGCCCTGGCCACCAGCTCGCGGAACGTCGGATCGCTGCCGATCCCCACCCGCAACGGCACCGGGTTCACGAACATTCCGACGACGCCGGCGAACTCCGGCCCCGGCCGCCCGGACCACAGGGTGGCGACCACGACGTCGTCCTGACCCGCCGTCGTGCCCAAGGTGGCGGCGTACGCGGCCTGCAGCACGACGAACCGGGTGGCGCGCGTGGCGCGGGCGAGCGCGTCGACCCGCGCGGTGAGACCCTCGGGGACGGCGTGGCGGCGCAGCTCCCCCCGGAAGGCGCGCATCCTCGGGCGGGGCCGGTCGGTGGGCAGGGTGAGCAGGTCCGGCACGCCGTCCAGATCGGACACCCGGCGGGACGGGTCGTGGTCGATGACGTCCGGCGGCGCTCCAGGGTCCGGCAGTGACCGGGCCGGGTCGGCGTACAGGGCGCTGATCTCCCCGCACAGCACCGACAGTGACGTACCGTCGACGACCGCGTGGTGCGTGTTGATCACCAGTACGTGGTCGGTCGGCGTGATCCTGCCCAGCCGGATCCGGAACAGCGGCCCGGTGCGCAGGTCGAACGGCTCCCGTGCGGCCTGCCCCGCGAACGCCGCAGCGGCTGCGGCTGCGGCTGCGGCTGCGGCTGGCACCGTCCGCACCACGACGTCCGCGGCGCCCACCGGACCCACCCGTCCGACCGGCTCGCCGTCGACCTCGTCGAAGGTGGTGCGCAGCACCGGGTGCCGGGCCACCACCAGATCCGCCGCGCGCCGGAGCGCGTCCACCGACACGGGGCCGGTCAACCGGAACACCGCCGGGTTGTTGTGCAGGGGTGCGCCATCGGCGAACGCCTCGAGGAACCACAGTCGCCGGGCCCCGGGCGGGAGCGGGACCGTCATCGGTAGGCTCCCCGATCTCCGAACCGGCGCCGGTACGCCGCCAGATGCTCCGGGTCCGCCCGCAGGAACGGCGCGTCGGCGGCCACCATGTGCCGCACCGCCAGCAACGGCAGCGGGCTGCGCATCGGCCGGAAGTCCGCGTTCCACAGACCGGTCGCGGACGGCGGTCCCGGGTGGAACTCACCGACCATCAGGCCGCGTTCCACGAATCCGGGCTTCAGCTCCCGCTGCGTGCGGTCGATCTCCCCGGGCGTGACGTCCGGCAGCACCACCAGCACCGTCCGGTATCTGGCCTGCGGCCCCTCACGCGGCGGCAGATCGGGGAACCAGTCGCGGTAGGCGGTCATCACCGCCCGCAGGTCCGGCCGCCCCGGGTGTACCGCGAGGAAGAACCCGCCCCGTTCCAGCGAGACGGCCGTGTACGGGCAGACGTCGCCGCCCCGCCCCAGATCGGGGTGCGGTCGACACAGGTAGGACCGCGCCCATGCCAGCACCACCTCGGCGGCGGCAGGCAGGTCCGGGTGATCCGGCTCGAACAGCGCGACGTCACCCTCCGGGTGGCTCAGCATCTCCCGCTCCGCTTCCACCGCGCCGCAGCGAGCAACGTGACCGTGCCGAGCCCGGCGAGTCCACCGAGGAGGCGGTCCTGGCGGCGGGCCCGGGCGAGCGCGTCGCCGTACGGGAGGCTGCTGTGGCTGATCATCGCGTACAGCGTCCGCCACCCCGGTATCAGGCGGCCGAGCGCGAAGTCGACCCGCTTGCGGGCCAGGAACACCGGTGAGCGCACCCGGTCGCGCAGCTCCACGAAGTTCTGCGCGGACAACTCGGCGAGCACGTCGGTGTGCGGGCGGCGGCGGGCCTCGAACGCGGCGAGCGCGTCGCCCGGGGCGTACTCGGCGAGGCACGCGTCGAGCACTGCGCAGTCCTCGAACGCGGCGTTCATCCCCTGGCCGTAGAACGGGAACACGGCGTGCGCGGCGTCGCCGACGAGGACGACACGGTCGTGCTGCCACGGCGCGGTGCGCACCGACACCAGGCTGCCCGGCTCGTGCGCGAGGAACTGCGTGACCAGGTCCGGCACCAGATCGGTCAGGTCGCCGAACTCCTCGGCCAGGAACGCCCCGGCCCGCGCCGGGTCGCGCAGCCCCGAGAACCCGGTGTCGCCGTCGAACGGCAGGAACACGGTGCCGGTCAGCGATCCGTCCGGGTTGGGGTGTGCCACCACCAGTCCTCGTCTGCTCGGCCACACGTGCAACGCCTCCGGTCGGTCGACGGCCGGAATGGTGAACTCCCGGTAGCCCCAGTCCAGGTGCGTCTGGTGGAACTCGGCGCGCACCCGGCGGTGCAGGTGCGTGCGCACGGTCGAGTACGCGCCGTCCGCACCCACGACGAGATCCGCCGGGAACGTCCGGGCCGGGGTCCGCACCTCGGTACCGGTCAGGCCGGTGACGCGGTGCCCGAACCACAGCCGCACCCGGGGAACCGTTTCGGCGGCGTCGAGCAGGGCGATGTTGAGGTCGTGGCGGCGGACCGAGTGCAGCACCTCGGTGTCGTCCGCGCCGTAGGGCTGGTAGGTGGCCCGGCCGCTGTGGTGGACGATCCGCCCGCGCATGGGAACCGCTTTGGCCAGGGCCTCCTCCAGGAGACCGATGTCGCGCAACGCCGCCCGCCCGCGTTCGGACAGCCCGACGCTGATCGACGCGGCGTCCGGGCCGTTCGTGCCGCGCGGGTCGGCGCGCCGCTCCACCACGTCCACCCGGTGGCCGCGGCGGGCCAGTCGGATCGCCAGCATGGTTCCGGCCATGCCCGCCCCGACGATGACGACGTTCATGTCCGGCCCCTAGCCGAGCCCACCGGGTCCATCGGGTCCATCGGGTCCATCGCGGACAGCGTTTTGGCGAGATCGGCGGGTGTGGAGGCGTCGAACACAGTGGCCACGGACGCGTCCACGGCCAGTTCGACCCGGATCCGGCTGACCAGCGCGGTGGCCATGAGCGAGGTGCCGCCGAGGGCGAAGAAGTCGTCGTCCGGCGCGACCGAATCCGCCGACAGCACCTCGGCGAACAACCGGGCGAGGTCGTCGGCGAGCGCGCCCGACGCCCGCGGCGCGGGCTCGGCGAACGCGGCCCGGTCCAGTTTTCCGTTGGGGGTCAGCGGGAAGTGCCCGACCACCTCGATCAGGTCCGGGACGAGGTGGGCCGGCAGCCGCTCGGCGAGGTGCGCGCGCAGGTCCGGCACGCTCGCCCCGCGCGGCACCACGTAGCCCACCAGGTAGGCGCCGAGCGGTCCGCAGTGGGCGACGACCGCCGCCCGCGCCACCGCCGGGTGAGCGCCGAGCGCGGCCTCCACCTCGGCCGGTTCGACCCGGTGGCCGCGGATCTTCACCTGGTCGTCGGCCCGACCGAGGAACAACAGGTCACCGTCCGGCAGCACGCGGACCAGGTCGCCGGTGCGGAACATGCGCGACCCGGGCGGACCCCACGGGTCGGCGACGAACCGCTCTGCGGTCGGCCCGGGGCGGCCCAGATAGCCGCGCGCGACCCCGGCGCCGCCGATGTACAGCTCGCCCTCGGCGGCCGGGGCGCACTTCTCGTCCAGCACCCGTAGTTCGGTGCCGGGGATCGCCGCCCCGATCGGCACCACCGGGCCGCCGGTGAGCGGCGCGCTCATGGTGGCGCACGCGGTCGTCTCGGTCGGGCCGTAGGCATTGATCATCCGGCGGCCGGCAGACCATCGGGCGACGAGGTCCGGGCCCAGTGCCTCCCCCGCCACGATCAGGCAGGCGACCGAAGGCAGCGCCAGGTCCGGCTGGGTGGCCAGGGCGCTCGGTGGCATGCACACATGGGTGACGCCGTGCTCGGCGATGAACCGGGCGAACGGTTCGCCGGGCGGAAGGCCCTCGGGCGGCGCGAGAACGAGCGTGGCCCCGGTGAGCAGCGCCATGCACAGGTCGGCGACGGCCACGTCGAAGCCGACCGACGCGTACTGCAACACCCGGGCACCCGGTCGGGCGCCGAAGCGTTCCCGTTGCGCCGCGACGAGATGGGCGATCCCCGCATGGGGAACGACCACGCCCTTGGGCTTTCCGGTCGAACCGGAGGTGTAGATGACGTAGGCGGCGCACGCCGGATCGGGATCCGCCACCGGGGCGGCGGACGTCCCCGCGGCCTCCAGCGCCCGCAGCTCCTGCGGCGTCAGCACCAGGGCGGGACGGGCGTCGGCGAGCACGGTGAGCACCCGGTCCGGCGGTTGGGCGGGGTCGACCGGCAGGTACGCGGCTCCCGCGGCGAGCACGGCGACGACGGCCACCACCATGTCCGCGCCGCGCGGGATCGCGACGGCGACGATGTCGTCCGGCCCGATCCCACGGTCTCGCAGCCCGCCCGCCACCGCCCGAGCGCGGGCGTCGAGCTCACCGTAGGAGAGCGTGCCGTCAGCGGCGACCACCGCGATCGACTCCGGGGCCCGAACGACCTGGCGCCGGAACATCCCCACCATCGTCTCGGCCGGTAAGGGATTCACCTTTTCTAATCGCGCGTCCACTGCGGTTTCACACTCCGTGACCCACGGAAATCCATTAAGGGAACGAGGGGAACTCTGTCTCATGACGCGGATCGATGTCAACGAGGTCGACGAGGTGCTTACAACAGCACTCATCCGATGCGCCGACCTCAATGGCAATTGTGAGAACTTGCGTGAGAACTTGCTAACAAAAATCCTGTCCCGCCGGTCTGTTCGGTTCCATGGCCCGGCCAGTACCTTGTAGCCGCTTCCCGAGATCTGAATCAGTCACACGCTGCCGAGCGTGCCCACGTCGTGCCCGGAAATGGGTTGGCCCAGCTGGAGGAGTTCGGATGATCGGGACATCGTTGGGTACGCGGTCAAGGGACACGCCACCGACGTTCGTGCCGGTCGATCAGGTGACCGAAACGCGCCTCGTGCGGGTCGCCGGCTCCAGTCCCGACCACGTCAGCGCGCTCGCGCAGTGTCCGGACGACCTCCCGCCGATCCTCGTTCACCGGCCGACCATGCAGGTGATCGACGGCGTGCACCGCCTGCGCGCGGCCAGACTGCGCGGGGACGCGACCATCGGGGTGCAGTTCGTCGACGGCACCGAGGAGGACGCGTTCGTGTTGGCCGTGAGCGTCAACGTGACCCAGGGGTTACCGCTGACGCTGGCTGACCGCACCGCCGCCACCTCCCGGATCCTCTCGTCGCATCCGCACTTGTCGGACCGCCTGATCGCGTCGACGGCCGGGGTGTCCACCAAGACGGTGGCCGCGATCCGGCAGGGTTCAACCGGGGAAATGACTCAGTTGAACACCCGCCTCGGCCGCGACGGGAAAGTGCGGCCACTCGACGCCTCCCACGGACGCACGATTGCGAGTCAGGCGATTTCGAAGAACCCGGATCTTTCGTTACGGGAGATCGCCCGCATCGCCGGAATATCGGTCGGCACCGCCCGGGACGTCCGGGAAAGAATGCGCCGCGGCGAGGATCCCATTCCATCACGGCATCGCCTTTCCGCAGGACAGCGCGCGGAAAAGAACGCACCGGTCAACGACACCGGCGGTGACCACGTCACCAACGGCGCGCCGCGCGCCGAACGAGGCCGGTTCCTGCTCTCGCTGCGCACCGATCCGTCGTTGCGGTTCTCCGAGGTCGGCCGCGCGCTCCTGCGGCTGCTCGACGCCAACACCCTCGATGCCGCGCAGTGGGACCGCCTCGCCGCCGCCGTCCCCCAGCGCTGGTCACCGGTCGTTGCCGACCTCGCCCTGGACTGCGCGGCTGACTGGTCGGCGCTCGCCTGCCGGGTCCGCGGCCGGGTCCCCGTCAGCGCGTGAGTCCGGCGCGCACGCCACGGCGATCGCCGCCGCCAGTTCGACCACCGCGAACATGGCGACCACCGGGAGCAGCGTCGACGAGTCACCGGTGATCGCGACCGCGATCAGCGGCAAGAAGCTGGAGATGGTGACGCCCACCTGGTAGGTCACGGCGATCGCGGAGAACCGCACCATGGTCGGGAACAGGTCCACCAGGAACGCCGCCAGGGCACCGTAGATCGCACCGTGGGCGATAGTCAGCGCGGGGATGAACACCAGGGCGACCAGCACGGGATCGCCCGAGGACAGCCAGGCGCCCGCCGGGACCATCGCCACCACCGCGACCAGGTAGCCGAAGATCATGACCCGGCGGCGGCCGAACCGATCGGACAGCGCGCCGAACACCGGCAGGGTCACGCACTCGGCCAGGGCCGCGATCATCAGCCCGGTCAGCACGGTCGACCGCACCTGAGGCCCGGCCTTCGCCGCGTGCGCCACCAGGAACACGGTGAACGTCGCGATCACCGACCCGGTGCCGAGCGAAGCGAGGATGCCGATCACCACACGGCGCGGCCACCGCCGCAGCACCATGATCACCGGCACCCGGGCGGCGCGGTTCTGCGCCCGGGCACGCAGGAACTCCGGTGTCTCCTCGACCCCCAGCCGGACCCAGATGCCGATGCCGACCAGGACGCTCGATGCCAGGAACGGCAGCCGCCACCCCCAGGTCAGGAAGTCCTCCTCGGGCAGCTTGGAGATCAGCACGAAGGTCAGGTTGCTGCCGAACAGCGCCACCGCGAAGCCCATCGCGGGCCAGCTGCTGAAGAAGCCCCGACGTTCGGGCGGGCCGTGTTCGGTGCTCAGCAGCACCGCGCTTCCCCATTCGCCTCCGATGCCGATGCCCTGGGCAACGCGCAACGTCACCAACAGGACCGGCGCGAGGACCCCGGCCGTGTCATACGTGGGCAGCAGGCCGATGCCGAACGTGGCGACGCCCATGACGAGCAGCGTCCACACCATCATCGACTTGCGGCCCACCCGGTCGCCGAAGTGGCCGAACAGCAGGCCGCCCAGCGGGCGCGCGACGAACCCGGCCGCGTAGGTGGCGAACGACGCGAGCACACCGCCGGCAGTCGACGTTCCCGGGAAGAACAGCGGGCCGAACACCAGCGCGGACGCCGTCGCGTACAGGTAGAAGTCGTACCACTCGATGGCGGTGCCGATCGTGCTCGCGACGAGCACCCGGCGGACCGAACGAGGCGTCGAGGTCGCCCCTGGTTTCACGCGTCCTCATCGGACACGAGGACCCGCCCGCCGAGCTCGTGGGGGTCGGCGGCGAGATCGTAGGCCCACACCTGCTGCCCGTCCGCCTCCCAGATCACCTTCCGCCCGTCCGCCCGCACCGCGTGCAGCGCCTTCAGGTCCGGGTACTCGTCCGAGGCGGCGGCCCGCTCCTGCGGGAAGTAGGTCTCCGAGTACGCCTCGCGGGACGCCCCGGTGCCGCTCGCGAAGAACTCGGCCAGCGAGGCACCGTCCGACGACCGCGGGTCCAGCCCGAGGTGGTCGAGCACCGTCGGCATGATGTCGACCAGCCGCACCTGGCTGTCCACGCTCATTCCCGCCGGCACCCCGGGGCCGCTGATGATCAGCGGCACGTGCTGGGTCGCGTCGAACAGCAGGCAGCCGTGGCCCTCTTCGTACGGGTGGCCGAGGTCGCCGGCGTGGTCGTTGGGGTACCACCCGGCCAGGTCCTCGCCGTGATCGGAGAAGCACACCACCAGCATCGATTCGATGTCGTGGCCCATCTCGGCGATGCGGCGCAGCAGGAGCTGGACGTAGTGGTCGGTGTAGGCGATCTCGCCTTCGTACGGGTTCGCCACCTCGACGCCGACGTCCTCGGGCGGCTCGTAGGGCCAGTGCGCGTCGAAGAAGTGCGCGAACAGGAAGAACGGGCTGGCGCCGTCCAGCGACTGGAGCCAGCGGGTGGCGCGTTCGACCACCAGCGGCGCGCGCTTGAGCGCCAGTCCGCGCAGCTTCACGTCGCCGACCGACAGCGGGTCCCGGCCGTCGGGCAGCAGCGGGATCTCGTCGTCGTAGAAGTCGAAACCGCGGTCGATCCCGTACCACTGGTTCAGGCCGGGGCAGGACACCACCGCGCCGTTCGTGTAACCGGCCGCCGACAGGCACTCCGCCAGCGTCGGAACCTGCTTGTCCAGCGCTTCGCGGAACAGGTGTCTGACCCCGTGGCGGGGTGGCTGGAGCCCGGTGAACACCGTGGCGTGGCTGACCGGTGTCAGGGGGCACGACGAGATCGCCTGAGTGAAGCTGACCCCGCTCGCGCGCAGCCGCTCCACGCCGGGGTACTTCCCCGAATAGGCCACGTCGGCGCGCACGGTGTCCAGGGAAATGAACAGGATGTTCGGCTGTGTGGTCACCGGGATTCCTCTGTTTTCGTCCGTCGACGCCAGCGGGACCGAAGGCTAACAACGGGCTCCCCGCGTACGACAAGGACGAACAGTGCGGCATGAATGAACACCCGTGCCGAACGGCACACCCCGCCATTACAGTCACCTGGCGGAGCGTCCACCCCCGTGACACGAGGGAGAATTCACCATGGCGCGCAAGTTGTCCCTGGCCCTGGAGCTGTATGCCGACGCGAACGGCGGCGTCGACCAGCGCTACATCGAGCAAATGCGCAACCAGGACGCCGAACCGGTGCCTGTCGATCCCACGCTGCCGAGGTTCACCCTCATCGTCGGGCCCTCGCCGTTCACCATGCCGCGCGGGTGGGAGTTCTTCCTCACCTCACCCTACGAGGGTGCGACGTACATCTCGACCGTGCTGCACAACGCCGGGTACCCGGTGCGCATCGTCGACGTCCGCTACACCCCGAACCCACTACAGGCGGCGTACGAGCAGATCATCGAAGGCACCGACGTGCTCGGTGTGTGCACGTTCGAGGACAACTTCCCGTTCTGTCGCGCGCTGATGGCGATGGTCCGCGAGTCGCACCCGGACATACCGATCATCTGCGGCGGCTCGCTGGTCACTTCGGTTCCGTCGGTGTTCATGTCGGACACCGACTGCGACATCGCGGTGATCAGCGAGGGTGAGATCACCATCCTGGAGCTGATGGAGAGTTACGCCCGCGGCTCGTGGAAGCAGGACCTCCCGACCATCAAGGGCATCTGCTACCGGGACGAGAAGGGAAACGCACGCCGCACGGCGCCGCGCGGCCAGATGATGGATCTCGACGCGCTGCCCAGGATGCGGCTCGACCTGTGGCCCCAGTCGCGGTCGCCGCTCGGCATGCAGCCGCAGGTGATCTCGTCCTACAGTCGCGGCTGCAAGATGGACTGTTCGTTCTGCTACCGCACCACCCCGCAGGTGCGGGCGAAGTCGCCGGAGAAGATGGACCGCGACCTCGACTGGCTGAAAACCCAGTACGGCGTGGAGTTCTGCTTCTTCGTCGACCTCACGTTCAGCTCGCACCGCGGCCAGACCATCGAGATGTGCGACGTGATCTCCCAGCACGATCTGCGGTGGACCTGTCTGACCCGGTGCGCCGACATGGACGTGCCGCGCATCGACGCGATGCGGGACGCGGGTGCGGACATCATCCTGTACGGCGTCGAGTCGTTGGGCCGCGAGGTGTTGCGCGAGGCCCGCAAGGGCAGCAGCGAGAACCTGACCGTCCGCGCGATGCGCACCACGTTCGACGGCGGCGTGCGGTTCGGCTCGCTGCTCATCGTCGGTCTGCCGAACGAGACCGAGGAGTCCCTGTCGGACATGGTGCAGTTCGCCGAGCAGTACAACCATGTGACCCGGGTGAAGTACCTGTCGGCCATGCCCGGTACGACGGTGTACCAGGACGCGGTGCGGAACAAGATGATCCGCACCGAGATCGACCACCTGAACTGGCTGTCGGTCGAACAGGCGCTGCACGAGGACGAGTTCCTGAACGTGAGCGGACTGCCTGAGCAGGTCTGCCGGGACGCGTACAAGCGGGTGTATGACGCCTATCAGCCCGGCCCGGTGATGGACTTCCAGCACTGGCCGGAGCACTTCCAGTACTTCCACCCGCAGCCGGCCGACGGCACCGTGCGCTCGACGTCGTACGCCGGGACCGGCTGGCGCACTCAGTGGAGTTCCGCCGCCGCGCCCCTGGTTCCCGGTTCCGAGCAGTACACCTTGGACAAGGTGGCCGACGCGGAGGTGGCCGCGGTCGGGAGCACGCTGATGGACTGCGGCGCGAAGAAGCTCTCGGCCGGGGTCTGACCGGTGTCCCCTCAGGACGGCCCGATCCTGATCATCGGGACCGAGCGCTCCGGGTCGAACCTGCTGCGGCTGGTGCTCGACGCGCACTCACGGATCGCGGTCCCGCACCCGCCGCACTTCATGCGGTACCTGTCCGGCATCCCGTACGACGGTGACGTCGACGCGATGGTGGGCGACGCGATGCGGCTGCTGCGCCACCACATCCACCCGTGGCCGCACGTGATCGACCGGGCCGCGGTGACCGAGGCGGCCGGCCCGTCGCTGTTCGGGGTGGTGTCGGCGATCTACGACCAGTACCGCGTCGCGGAGGGCGCGGCCCGGTGGGGGTGCAAGAGCACGTTCATGGTCGAACACGTCGACGAGGTGCTCGCCGAACTCCCTCACGCGCGGTTCCTGTGGCTGGTGCGCGATCCCCGCGACGTGGTCGCGTCGGCGAAGCGGGCCGTGTTCGGCCACTGCCACCCGTACCGCATGGCGCTGCGGTGGGCGGCCGAACAGGAGCTCGCCCGCGCGGCCCTGGAGCGGTGGGGGCCGACCGTGGTGCACCTGGTGCGGTACGAGGACCTGGTGTCCGCGCCCGACCGGGAGATCCGGGCGATCTGCGACTTCATCGGTGAGGCGGTCGAGCCCGCGATGCTGGCGCACCACCTCAGTGGCAACGCCCGGGTGACCGCGTCGCTGTCGGCGTCCTGGCGCACGGCGGGCGATCCGATCACCACGGCCCGGATCGGCGCGCACCGGCGGGGGCTGTCCGACCGGGAGCGGCGGCAGGTGGAGAGCGTGACCGCGCGGGCCATGGAGACGCTCGGCTACCCGTTCGACGAGGCCTCGCTGGACGAACCGGCTCCCGGTCCGCTCGGCGTCGCGCTGCGCGGGTTCGCGGTGCGACTGGCGGTGGAGGCGCGATCGCTGCGCACCGACCGCAACCACTTCCGGCGCTGGCGGCGCGACGCCACCGTCCGCCGGCTGCGCCGCCGCGCGACGTCGGGCCACGCCCTGGTTCTGGCAGGAGAGAGCAGATGAACGAAACGGGAAGCGTCCGCACGCACTTCGCCGACCGCGCGAGCACCTACGACCGGTCCAGTTCGTGGTGCACCGACGACGCGCTCGGCGAGCTGATGCTGTCCACGGCCGCGCCCCGGCCGGGTGACGCGGTCCTGGACGTGGCGTGCGGCACCGGACTGGTGTCGAGGCAGTTCGCCGGGCGGGTGCGGCGGCTGGTCGGCGTGGACATCACGCCGGAGATGGCCGAGCAGGCGCGCGACGTGCTCGACGAACTGGTGATCGCCCCGGCCGAGGAGCTGCCGTTCGGTGACGGCACGTTCGACATCGTGGTGTGCCGTCAGGGCATCCAGTTCATGACGCTGCCGGACGCGGTGCGGGAGATGGTGCGGGTGACCCGGCCGGGTGGGCGGATCGTGCTGACCCACCTGTGTGCCTACGGGGACGACGACCGCGACGAGTACTTCGAGATCCTGCGGCTGCGCAACCCGGCCCGGCGGCACTTCTTCCGGCCCGACGACGTCGAGGCCCTGCTCGCCGGCGCGGGGTGCGACCCGGTGCGGTCGCAGCGGTACGTGTCGGTGGAGGACGTGGACGTGTGGTCGGACAACGGCGCGATCGGCGAGGACGCGCGGGAGGCCATCCGGGACCGCTACCGGAAGGCGTCCCCCGCGTTCCGGGCACGGCACGCGGTGGCCGAGGCGGACGGGCGGATCACCGACCACATGCTGTTCGTCGTCGCCTCGGGAACGAGGGTCTGACATGGAACCGGACCAGTCCCTCGCCGACGGCGTGCAGGCCGCGTTCCTCGCCGAGGCGGCCACCGCGGCACGGTACACCTACTTCGCACGGGTCGCCGAGATCGAGGGTCACACCGAGGCCGCCCGGGTGTTCGGCGAGCTCGCCGAGAGTGTGGTCTGCGCCGCCCACGGGCACCTGGACGTGCTGCGCGACCTGCTGGGCGGCGAGGACCCGGGCACCGGCCGCGCGCTCGGCGACACCCGCCGCAACCTCGCCGCGGCGATCAGCGGCGACCTCGGGGAGGCCACCGAACGCTACCCCGGCCTGGCGGCGCGGGCGCACACGGAAGGCGTGGCCGATCTGGCGAGCTGGCTGGAGACCCTGTGCACGTTGAAGAAGACGCACCTGGACCGGCTGGAGCAGGCCCTCACCGGGCTGACCGAGCCGCGGTTCGCCGGGAACGGAGCCCCATGACCACCGACTACACCGCCGAGGCGATCACCGTCTACTCCGGGCTGGAGGCGGTACGACGCAACCCGTCGATGTACATCGGGTCGACCGGCTCGGACGGCGCCCACCACCTGGTGCTCGAACTGGTCGACAACGCCGTGGACGAGGCCGCCGCCGGGCACTGCGGCACGATCTCGGTGGAGCTGCACGGCGACGGCTCCTGCTCGGTCACCGACGACGGCCGGGGCATCCCCACCGGTCCGCACCCGGAGGCCGGGATCCCGGCGTGTGAGCTCGTGCTCACCACGCTGCACTCGGGGGGCAAGTTCGACCACTCCTCGTACGCGACCTCGGCCGGGCTGCACGGCGTGGGCCTGGCCTGCGTGAACGCGTTGTCGCAGTGGCTGCGGCTGGACGTGTGGCGCGACGGCGCGCACCACAGCCAGTCGTTCGCCCGGGGCTCGATCGAGACCCCGCTCAAGCGGGTCGGCGACAGCGACCGCCGCGGCACCCGGGTGTGGTTCCGCCCGGACCCGGAGATCTTCTCCTCGTGCGCGCTCGACGCGGACCTGGTGCACGCCCGGCTGCTCGACATCGCGTACCTGCACCCGGGCCTGCGGGTCGATCTCACCGACCACCGCACCGGGCGGCACGAGTCGCTGTGCGAGACGACCGGGGTGCGGGGCCTGCTCGCGTACCGCGCCCGCGACGCCGAGAAGGTGCACGCCGAGCCGGCCACCATCACCTGGGCCGGGGACGGGTGCGTGATCGACGCCGCCGTCCAGTGGACCGAGGGGTACGCGGAGCAGATCTTCAGCTACGTCAACACCATCCGCACCGACCTGGGCGGGTCGCACGTGGACGCCCTGCGCGCCGCGCTGGCCGGGGTGGTGGCCGAGCACCTCGGCCCGTCCGCGGACAAGATGACCGTGGTCGACATCCTGGAGGGGCTGACCGCGGTGATCGCGATCCGGATCCCGGACGCGCGCTTCGACGGCCAGACCAAACGCACCCTGCGCAACGACGACGCGGGCGACCGCGTGTTCGACGTCGTCACCGAGCAGGTGCGGCGGGCACTGGCGGCCGATCCGGAGTTGGCCCGCCGCATCGCCGAACGGGCCGTCGACGCGAGTCGGGCCCGGCTCGCCGCGCGGCTGGCCGGGCGGACGGCCCGCTCCCGGACCCGGGCCGTCGAGGTCGACTACGAGGTCTACCAGCGGCAGTTCGGGATCCGCTCGAAGGACTGGCACGACTCGTGCGCCTGGCTCACCGACGAGGACCTGCTCGGCAAGCACGCGGAGCTGTGCGCGGTGCCGCCGGACGCGCGGATGTTGGACGTGTGCTGCGGCAGCGGTGTCGTCGGCGGCGCGTTCCGCGGCCGGGTCGGCGAGATGGTCGGGCTGGACCTCACCCCGGAGATGGCCGCGCTCGCCGCCACCCGGCTGGACGTCGTGCACCAGGGCACCGTCTACGACCTGCCGTTCCCCGACGCCAGTTTCGACCTCGTGGTCACCCGGGAGGTGCTGCACCTGCTGCCCCAGCCGGAGCGGCCGGTGTCGGAGATCTTCCGTGTGCTGCGGCCGGGCGGGCAGTTCATCGTCGGGCAGATCGTGCCGTACGCGGACGTGGACGCGTTCTGGATGTTCCGCGTGTTCAAGAAGAAGCAGCCACTGCTCTACCAGATGTTCCGCGAGGAGGACTTCCGGGCGTTGCTCACCGGCGGCGGGTTCACCGACGTGCAGATGGAGGAGTACTTCCTGTGGGAGTCGATCGACCGGTGGATCGACACCCACGAGACTACTCCGGCGAACCGGCAGGAGATCTACCGCCTCTACTACGACGCACCGCGCGAGGTGCGCGCCGCACACCCGTTCGAGGTGCTGCCGGACGGCTCGGTGCGTGACCGGTGGCGCTGGTGCGTGTACTCGGTGCGGAAACCCGACCATGCCTAGCCGCACCGTGGATCACCCGGTCGCCGAGGTCGTGCGCGGGCTGGAGGTGCTGCGGCCGCTGCGGGGCACGCCGGTGCCGCACTTGCGCACGAAGGTGCGCGATCTCGTCGTGGTCGTGTCGAGTTCGCGGGGCGGGTCGAGCATGCTCGCCGAACTGCTGCGGTCCTCGCCGCACCTGCTGCACCTGCGCGCCGAGCTGAATCCGCTGCTGCGGCTGGTCGGCCTCGACCACCCGCACAGCGGCACCGGATCCGACGTGCTGGACGCGGCGCACTGGCACGAGCTCGACCCACGGTCCCGGGCGTTGTTCGAGGCGGAACTGGCCCTGGACGCGGGCTCTCCCGGCACCGGCATGGAGAACCTGGCGGTGGACGCGGCGTGGCGGCTGGTCGTGCAGTGGCCGGGGCAGGGCCTCGATCCCGTCGACCTGGTGCGGACCGCCGAAGCGGTAATGGACCGTGATCTCCCCCGGTTCGCGCGGGCGCTGATCGGAAGGGCCGGCGTGAACCCTTGGTACTACGACCTTCCCGGGCAGTGTCCGGGACCACGACCGACCGGGCCGCCCGGTGACGTACTTGTCGAAGAGCCGCCCTTCGTCCTCCCCCGCCCGTGGCGGCCCGCGGACGAACACGACCTCGCCACGAAGCCACTGGTGATCAAGACGCCGGGCAACGCCTACCGGCTCGACTTCCTGCGGGCGGTCTTCCCCCGCGCGCGCCTGCGGGTGCTGCACCTGACCAGGAACCCGGCCGCGTCGATCAACGGCCTGGTCGACGGGTGGCTGCACCACGGCTTCCACGCGTACCGGCTGGACGAACCACTGCGCATCGCCGGATACGCCGACGTGCGACCGGCCGACCGGCACTGGTGGAAGTTCGACCTACCCCCCTGCTGGCCCGCGTACACCGCCGCCGCCCTGCCCCGGGTCTGCGCCCACCAGTGGCTGTCGAGTCACCGTGCGGCGCTCGCGCACGGGGCGGATCACACGGTGCGGTTCGAGGACCTGATCAGCGGTCGGCACGCCCGCGCGGACGCCGTCGAGCGGATCGCGGACTGGCTGGGGGTCCCGTTCGACGGGCCGCTGAAGCGGGCCGCGACCGACGGCATCGCCGCCACCGTGGCCACCGCCGCACCACGCCCCGGCCGGTGGCGGGCGCGGGAGGACGAAATCCGGTCCGTGCTGAGCGCCGACGTGCTCGCGATGGCGGAGAGGCTTGGTTATGCCCGTGACGACCACTGGATCTGAGCTGAGCACCCACGGCGGCGCGGGGTGGGTCCCCCGGATGACGTCGCACGTCGACGACGTCGCGGCCGGGGACGTGTGGGCGCCGTGCGGGTACCGGTCGGAGACGGCCGCGCTGCGGTCGGTGCTGCTGGTCCGCCCGCCGGACAGCATCGCCGCGGTGCGACGACCCGGGGCCTCGCTCATGCTCGGGCCGGTGGACCTCCCGGCGATGCGGGCGCAGTACGACGCGCTGGCGGACCGCCTGCGGGACAACGGGGTCGAGGTACACCTGACGTCCCCCGCGGCGACGCCGAACGTGGTGTTCGCGCGGGACTTGTTCTGGATGACCCCGGCCGGGGCGGTGCTGGCGCGGATGGCGTCGGCGCAGCGGGCCGGCGAGGAACGGCACGCCGCGCTCGCGCTGGCCGAGGCCGGGTTCCCGATCCTGCGCACGGTGTCCGGCACCGCCGTGTTCGAGGGCGCCGACGCGCTGTGGATCGACCCGTCGACGGTGATCGTCGGTACCGGGTTCCGTACGAACGCGGCCGGCGCGGCCGAGGTCGCCTCGGCGGTCGCGGAACTGGGGGCGCGGGTGGTGACGGTGCCGCTGGCGCCGGGCGTACAGCACCTGCTGGGCACGGTGGTGTTCCTCGACTCGTCCACCGCCGTCGTCCACCGGGCGGCGAGCCCACCGGAGTTGGCGGCGCTGCTCGCCGAGTACGGCTACCGGGTGATCGCGCTGCCGCCGGACGAGGAACTGCTGGTGCGGCGCGGGATGAACCTGCTGGTGCTCGCGCCGGGGCGGGTGCTGATGCCCGCGGGCTGCCCGGGAATCCGGCGGACCCTGGAGCGGGCGGGTGTGGCCGTCGACGAGATCGACATCGGCGAGTACCTGTGGGCGGCCGGCGGAATCGGCTGCGTGACCGGGGTGGTGCGCCGTGCGCACTGAGCTCCGGTCACCTGGCCGATCACTGAGCCGGGTACACCGTGGGGTCGTCCAGCGGCACCTTCAGCCAGGAGATCATCTGCCGGAGCTGGTGGTACGCCGCGAGCCGCTCCTCGTCGGAATCGGCCTCCTCCGCCGCCGCGATCGGCTCCCACAGGCGCGGCACCATCACCGGCCCGAGTTCGAGCAGGCCGCCGCTGCCGCCGGTGGCCCACTTCGCCAGCACGTACCGGACGATCGCGCCGACCGGGATGTCCAGGTTCCGGGACATGCCGCGCACGGTCTCCAGCGGATCGAGGAGCCCGTAGTCGACCACCTCGGCCTTGAAGTTGGCGTGCGGGTCGTCCGGTGGCCAGCACCGTTCCCATTGGCGCAGCCGAACCGCCGGCGTACCGGTCGCGTCGTAGGCCAGGTCATCCATGTCGCCATCCATGCCGCCACCCTAAGGGCGGCACCGAGCTTGTCCGACCGGGCAGGGATGAACACCGAAGTCAGGAAGGAGAACCAGTGAACGAGAACCTTCGTGAGGAGCAAGTCGCCCTCGTGCGGACCGACTCGGGCGCCGCGACCAGCGGCTCCGCCACGGCCGACGACGAGGCGATCCGCCAGCAGCTGCGCAGCCTCGGCTACCGCATCTGACCCAACCGCCCCGGCCCTCCTGCGTAGGAGGGCCGGGGCGTCCCCCACGCGGACGGCCCGGCACCCGGACCCCCTTCGCCGGGGCTCATCGTGCTGGAGGGCGGGAGTGTTGACCACCCGGCAGCGCGTTGTAGTGTGCGGCAACCGGGAGGCGCGTGGCCGGGACGACCGACCCGTTCGACGAGAGAACGGAGTGTTCTGGATGCTGCATCGCGCTCCACGTCCGCCCGCCGTCGAAGGGCACCCCGACGGTGAGCGTGCGCCGCGCTGATGTCCGCGGCTGAACGTCTGAGCCAGTTGGACGACCACCTTTCACACGGTGCACGGTGTGCAATCGCCCGCGGGAACCTGGCGGCCTGACGGCATAGGGGCAGAACAGTGAGTCGGTCCACACTTCCGTTACCACGACCACGACCACGTTCACGGGAGAAGCGCGGGCGCGCGCTGATCGTGCAACAGGGCGCCTGGGACATGCCCAAGGAATCGATGCCGCTCGCCGCCGGTTATCTCACGGCCGCGGTACGGGCCGATCCCGTGGTGGGACCCGAGTTCGACGTGGGAATACAGAACTTCCGCGGTGGAGAGTCGCTCGGCTCGATGGCGCGCACGATCTTCTCCGGGGTCGTGCCGGACGTGCTGGCGTTCTCGGTCTTCGGCTGGAACGTCAACCAGTTCGGCGCGCTCGCCGAGACCTACAAGTCGGTGCGCCCGGACGGCTGGGTCGTCTTCGGCGGAACGCACGTCGCCCACCAAGCGGAACGCGTCTTCCGACGCTTCCCCGAAGTCGACGTCGTCGCCAACGGCGAGGGCGAGTTCACCTTCCGCGACCTGCTGCTCGCCGTCCTGGAGGAGAAGTCGCCGCACGACCTCGCGCAGGTGCCGGGAATCTCCTACCGCGACGAGGAAGGCACGATCCACACCACTGCCGAGGCACCGCGCATCGACGACCTGGACAGCATCCCGTCGCCGTTTCTCACCGGGGCCATCACGTTGCTCGACCACCACGGCCGGTTCCCCTACGACGTCGCGCTGATGGAGACCAACCGCGGCTGTCCGTACAAGTGCTCGTTCTGTTATTGGGGTGGCGCGGTCGGCCAGCGGATGCGCGACTTCTCCCGCGAGCGGCTGCGCGCGGAACTCGACCTCTTCGGTTATCACCGGATTCCGACCGTGGTGTTGTGCGACTCGAACTTCGGCATGCGACAGCCGGACGCGGAGTTCGTCGAGGACCTCGTCAGGACGCGCGAGAAGTACGGGTTCCCGCAGTCGTTGGAGACGTCGTGGGCGAAGAACAAGTCCAAGACGTTCCACAACATCATCCGCCGGATGAAGGCCGAGGGGTTCCAGAGCTCGTTCACCGTGGCGCTACAGACACTGGACGACACGGCGTTGCGTGACATGGGCAGAAGCAACATGCGGCTCAACGAGTGGAAGGATCTGGCGGCATGGCTCGCCGCGGAGGGACTCGACGCCTACGCCGAGCTGATCTGGGGCGCGCCGGGTGAGACGGTCGACTCCTTCCTGACGGGCTACGACCGGCTGTCCGAACACGTGTCACGCATAGCCGTCTACCCGTTGTTGCTGCTGCCCAACACGAGCTACACGGAGAACCGCGAGGAGCACGGCTTCGTCACCGTGCGCGGCGACAACGACGACTTCGAGTACGTTCTCGCCAACCGCACCGTCACGGTCGCGGAGAACACGACGATGCAGCGGTTCATGTTCTGGGCCCGGATGATGAGCGAGAACATGTACTTCCGGCACATCTGGGTGCCGCTGCGGGAGCTCGCCGGGCTCACCCAGAGCGCCGTACTGCTGATCCTTTCGGACTGGTTCCAGGACTCGACCGATCCCGCCGTCGCCGAGTTGCTCGGCCACGGGCGCGAGTTCACCGACTCCGGCCTGGTCGTCGAGTCGCTGCACAAACTCTATGCCGACCCGCGGTTCGCGCCGCTCTTCCAGCGGTGGTGGGAGGAGGCGATCCTGCCGAAGGTGCCCGGGCGGCACCGGCCGCTGCTGAACGAGGTCTTCCGCTACGACCATACGACCCGCCCGATCTACTCGGGAGCGGGTGCCGAGGACGCCGAGGTGCGCAGCATCGACGGACTGCCGCACTACGTCCGCAGCGGCCTGCGGTTCCAGTACGCGATGCCGCACGTCCTCGACGCCATCCGCGCGGGCCGGCCGTTCGACGACGAACCCTCGCCGGTCGAACTGACGCTCGCGTATCGCGTCGGGTTCGACGACTACCTCGACAACCATGAACTCGCGACCTACTACGCCGGTCGCTGCCTTGAGGTCCAGGAGCTGACCGCACGACGGACGAACACTCCGTACGGCAACGCGTCCACACACTGATCCTGCCTTCTCGCGGTCCGCGGCCACCCGCCCGGATCCGCCGTTCGGCCGCACTAGGCTCTGCGACATGGGCAAGTCGCTTGTCATACACGTGGACGGCGGACTCTTCTGCGTCTCGGACGGCCAAGACCTCATGGTCGAGTCGACGCGGTGGTCCAACGGGCTCCTGGCGCCGATGGACCACGGAGCGTGGATCAAGACCGGCATCCACACCGGCGTCGTGACCGTGCGGACCGAGATCCGTCCGAAGGCCCCGTCCGGGGGCCCCGGGCGCTGGGAGGAGGTCGTCGAGGCCAGCGTCCACTCCCCTGCTGGAGCGATGGCGGTCGACCCGGGACAGGTCGTCGGTGAAGTTCCGTATCTCACCAGCCGGGGCCCGGGCTGGTACCGGCTCAGGGTCCACGCCCACGGACGCGGCCTCCATCCCGACGGTGTCGACGAGGAGCCCGCCGAGCGGTACCTGATCCAGGCATGGCCGCAGGACTGGAGCGAGCCGCAGGTCCTGCTGTCCAGCGCCAGGATCGAGGCGTCCCTGGCGGCCACCTCGGGAGAGGCCACGGGCAAGCCCGCGCACCACTGCGCGCGGACGGGATCGGCCGTGAAGGCACGGCTGCTGGCGCACCTTCGCCACCGCTGACGCGAGCACGCCGCGCCGTACTCCCGGGCCCTGGAGCGCCTACCGTCCGCGTGCGGTGGCGGCGAGCGCCGTCGAGGCGGCGAGGGCGAGGCACAGGGGTGCGTACGCAATGCGGTCGAGGCGCCGGAAGCGGGGCGACGAGGACCCCGGGGACAGCAGATCGGTGCGTCCCGCGAGCCCGGCCGCAGCACGCGCTCCGAGGACGGCGGCCGTCCCGGCCGTGCCCAGCCGGGACAGTGCGGGGTGCTTGTGGGGGCGACCCGCGACCAGCACGGCCGCCGTCCCCAGTGCCCCCGCGACGGCGAAGGACGCGGCGGGAGGGGGGAAGCCCGCGCCCCCGACCACCAGGTCGGAGAAGGTCTCCCGATCGGGCAGCGGCCAGGTCGAGCCCAGCCCCCACGCGACGTGCAGACCCGCGAGAACGGTCAGGGCCGAGGCGGAAGTCCGGCTGGCAACGCGTTGGACGTTCATGCGGGTCAACCTAACAAGCCGCCCTCACCACGGGACGGGCGGCTGCGTCGGTCAGCTCGCGCGGAGTGCGGCGAGTTCGGCGTCGACGGCGCCGCGCATGAGTTCCCGCGCGTGCTCGACCTCGATGCCGCCGCTGAGCCACCGCATGCTGAGCCCCTCCAGCGCGGCGGTGAGCCGTTCGGCGGCGGCGGTGAGCGAGGCGGCCGACGCCGCCGGTCGGACCCGGCCCAGCAGCGCGGCGACCTCCCGCACCCACACCAGGGTGGCCCGGTCGAGGTCCGCGCGCAGCGCCTCGTCGAAGACGGCGCTCGCCCGCAGTTCGCCCCAGGCCGTGCTGTTCTCCCGCACCTCCGCGCTGTCCTGGAGTTCGAGCAGGAGGGATTCCTCCAGCTCCTGGCGGGGGGCGGGCGGCGGGCCGTCCGGGTCGCGGTCGGTGGTGTAGCGCTCGGCGCGGTCGCTGATGAATTCGAGGGTCTGGCGCAGGACCCCCGTGCGGTCCTTGAAGTGGTAGTAGATCAGGGCGGTGGAGACGCCGGCCTCGGCGGCCAGTTCCTCCACGCGCAGCCCTCGGACCCCGCGCCGGGCGATCACCCGGGCGGCCGCTTCGAGGATCTGGGTGCTGCGAGACGCCATGATCCGCAGCCTACCGGGGGTCCGGAGCGGTTCCGTGCGGCCCGGTGACCGGGTGCGCGGACGAGAGCGGACGACCGGCCCCGTCGCCCGACTGTCGTTTGACTGAATTTTCAGTCAGTGGCACAGTGGCGAACAGGGCGGCCCGGCCGCCCCGCCGGATGCGCCCGCTCCGGTTCCACGATTGGATTTCTCCGTGTCGCCCCTCTTCCCCACCCGTCGGACCACCCTGCGCACCCTCGCCGGGTTCACTGCCGCCGCCTTCGGCGCCGCCGCCTGTGGCCCCTCCGGCACCGCGCCGCGCTCCAGCGCCCCCGTCGACTCCCCCCGGCAGGTCTCGCCCGGTGCGGGGCGGCGACTCGGTGCCGAGTGGGAGAGCCACACCCGCACCTTCATGTCCTGGCCGGCCCTGTCCTCGGTCTGGGGAGCGGACCTGCCCTACGTGCGCGAGGACATCGCACGGATCGCCCGGGCCGTCGGCGCGTACGAGGCGGTCGTCATGATGGCCCGGCCGGCGCAGGTGAAGGCGGCGCAGCGGGCGTGCGGCTCCCAGGTCGAGGTGATCCCGCTGGCCGTCGACGACCTGTGGGCCCGCGACACCGTGCCCGTGTTCGTCGAGGAGGACGGCGAGGTCATCGGCGTCGACTTCAACTTCAACGGCTGGGGCGACAAGCAGGAGCACGCGGACGACGCCCGGGTCGGGCGCACCCTGCTGCCCGAGTACCGGATTCCCCGGGTCCGGGCCCCGCTGGTCTCGGAGGGCGGCTCCTTCGAACCGGACGGCGAGGGCACCCTGCTGATCACCGAGAGTTCGATCGTCAACGCCAACCGCAACCCGGGCAAGAGCCGGGACACCATCGAGGCGGAACTCAAGCGGACCCTGGGCGTCGAGAAGGTGATCTGGCTGGCGGGCGTGCGCGGCGAGGACATCACCGACGCCCATGTGGACAGCCTGGTGCGGTTCACCGAGCCCGGCGTGGTCCTGCTGGACCGGGCCCACCCCGACACCCCGCCGGACTCCTGGTCGCGCTCCGCGGACCAGGCGAAGTCGGTGTTGTCGAAGGCGACGGACGCCCGCGGACGACGCTTCGAGGTCATCGACCTACCGCAGCCGGACCTGGACCGGATCACGGGCGAGGGGGACGACTTCCTGGCGAGCTACGCCAACTTCTTCATCGCCAACGACGCCGTCTTCATGCCCAGGTTCGGCGACCGGAAGGCCGACGGACGCGCCCGCGGCATCCTCCAGGAACACTTCCCCGACCGGGACGTCGTGCCGATCGGGATCGACACGATCGCCTCGGGCGGCGGCGGCATCCACTGCGCGACCCACGACCAGCCGGGCGAACCCGCCGCCTGACCGGACCGGGGCCGGGGTGCGCGTCGTGCGTCAGATGCCGAGCGTGGTGAAGGGGCGGCAGCGGAACTGCGGAGCGTGCTCGGGGTCGAGCCGCTGGAGGACGAGTTGGGCGACGTTCGGGTCCACGGCCAGGCCGAGGTGGCCGGCCGAGTCCAGGCGGCACTTGTCCTGGAGCACGATGTTGGTGGCCCCGGCCCCCGTGAGCAGACCGCTGGTGTACGGGGTGACCACGGTGTCGTAGCGGGTGACGATGCTGGTGTACGTCGGTCCGGGTACGGCGACGGGACCGTCGTTGAGCTTGGCGAGGAACGCCGAGCCGGGCAGGTAGTCCGTACACGCGCCGCAGCCGATGGCGGTCAGCGGACCTTGGAGTTTGAGGGCGGCGGCCAGGCTCGCCAGGCCGTTCAGCGTGGTGCCGCGGAAGTTGGACCCGAACCCGACGAAGTCGTCGACCTTGGTGGCTCCGCCCAGGTACTTGAGGTAGTACGCGGGGACGGTGGTGCCCTCGGAGTGGCCGACGACGTCGACCTTCGCGGCTCCCGTCGCGGCGCGCACGCGGTCGATGAACGCGCCGACCTCGACGGCGCTGTCCGCCATCGGGGCGAGCCCGCCGGCCAGTCCGCCCAGCACGGTCTTGCCGTAGGTCTCGGAGAAGACGCAGTAGCCGGCCGAGCGGAGCGTGGGCGCCAGGGTCAGGAAGTTGTCCCAGCCGTTGGCGCCGAGCCCGTGGACGAGGACCACCGGTTCGGGATGGGCGGCACTGGGCCGGCAGGACCAGTCGTTCCACCCGGACTGCGGCGGCGCCTCGGCCGAGGCCGTCGTCACCAGGGTGGTGGAAGCGAGTACGGACAGCACCAGCGCTGCCAGGAACGTGCGGAGCTTGGCCATGCGGCAACTCCTTGCTCGCGGGTAGGTTACTCGGAAGTAGAGCACGTACCCTTGTTAGGAACAAGGCATCGTTTCCAAAGAGTGCGCACCGGTTCGGTGCACCGGGCGGGCCGGTGCACGAGGGGCGACGGGTCGTCAGGGGACGGTGCACCAGGAGGGGCGGCGCCTCGGGAAGGGCGGTGCGTCAGGACGGGTCGAGTCCGGAGCTGATCACCGTGTAGAAGCGGTCCAGCCCGGCCTGGAGGGACGCGCGTTCGGCGGCCCGCGCGGTACCGGCGTCCAGCAGCCAATCGGCGATGATGTCGAAGAGGCCGCCGATCAGGCCCATGGCCACCGTGCGTGCGTGCGGGCCGGCCTCGACCCCGAGCCGCTGCCAGGCCGTCTCCACGAAGGAGGCCGCCCAGCGACGGTTGGCCCGACGGTGCGCCTCGACCAGCGGGGTGACGGCCCGGCCCTCGCCGAACGTCACGCGCGCCACCCGTACGTCGTCCACGAAGGCGTCCGCGAAGTGCCGGATGAGGGCCCGCGCGGCCTCGCCCTCGTCCTGGTCGCCGCCCAACTCCTCCAGCGCCGAGCGCAGTCGTGCGGTGACGTCCGCGACGATGCGGTCGAGCAGCGCCAGGTACAGGGCCTCCTTGCCGGTGAAGACCTCGTAGAAGCTCTTGGTGCCGACGTACGCCCGCTTGCAGATCTGCTCGATCGAGGTGTCCTGGTACCCCTGGGCGGAGAACAGCTCCAAAGCCGCGTCCAACAGGTCCTCGCGACGCCTGGCCCGCCGCTGAGCGGCGTCCAGGCCACGGATGCGACGCCCCTTGGCGCCTTCCTCGTCCACCACCGCACCGGCCACGCGCCCAACATACCGTCCGCCGTACCGTCGGAGCGTCGGCAGCCACCCCGTGGACGCCCAGGTCCGAGCGCGTGTCGGGGCGGACGGGAGCGCGACTCAGCGCTTGCGCAGCAACTCGGCGATCTCTCCCTCGCCGTCCACCCGCACCCGCCCGTCGCGCACCGCGTCCGCGAGGGTGAAGTCACCGCGGACGAGCGCGGCGCAGGTGTCGGTGGAGAGGGTGAGCCGGGTGTCGGAGCCGTCGGGTGCCGGACCGTCACCGTAGGGCTCGGGGTGGTCCTGCCCCGCGACCGGTCGCACCCCGACCCGTACGTGGAACGCGCCCTCGTCGACGTACGCCTCGACCGTCCCCGTACCGCCGAGCGCGGCCAGGCGGCGGCGCAGCGGCAGGGCGAACCAGTGGGCGCGGACGGCGTCCGTGGGTCCGGGGCCGGTGAGTTCGCCGGCGCCCCACTCGGCGAGCGCGTCGAGGACGGGGAGGAGTTCCTGGCCGCGCGCGGTCAGGGTGTACACGGTCGCGGCGGCGGGCGCGGGCAGCCGGCGGCGTTCGGCGATGCCGTCGCGCTCCATGTCCTTCAGTCGGGAGGCCAGCATGTCGGTGCTGACGCCCGGGAGGTCGGTGTGCAGGTCGGTGTACCGGCGGGGCCCGGCGAGCAGTTCCCTCGCGATCAGCAGGGTCCAGCGGTCACCCACGGAGTCGAGGGCGCGAGCGGCGGCGCAGTACTGGTCGTAGCTGCGGCGGGAACGGCCCGGCGCGGCATGCGGCTGACGTGGCATGCGCCGCAGTCTAGCGATGTTGTTGGACTTTCCAAGCTTCCACTTGGTAAAACCAAGCATCACGCCACGCAGGGCGCCGGGTCCGCCGCACGGGAGGCCGTCCGCCCCACAGGTCTGGGAGGCCGCACATGGAGTTCCGGCAGTCGAGCAAGCTGAACGAGGTCTGCTACGAGATCCGGGGCCCGGTGATCGAGCAGGCCAACGCACTGGAGGAGGCGGGCCACAGCGTGCTGCGCCTCAACACCGGCAACCCCGCGCTGTTCGGGTTCGAGGCCCCCGAGGAGATCGTCCAGGACATGATCCGGATGCTGCCGCGCGCCCACGGGTACACCGACTCGCGGGGCGTGCTGTCGGCCCGGCGGGCGGTCGCCCAGCGGTACCAGGCGCTCGGTCTGGAGGTCGACGTCGACGACGTGTTCCTCGGCAACGGCGTCTCGGAGCTGGTGTCCATGGCGGTGCAGACCCTGTTGGAGGACGGCGACGAAGTCCTCATCCCGGCACCCGACTTCCCGTTGTGGACCGCCGTCACGACCCTCGCGGGCGGCAAGGCGGTGCACTACCTCTGCGACGAACAGGCCGAGTGGTACCCGGACCTGGCGGACATGGCGGCGAAGATCACGGACCGGACCCGGGCCGTCGTCATCATCAACCCGAACAACCCGACCGGCGCGGTGTACCCCAAGGAGGTCGTCGAGGGCATCCTCGACCTCGCCCGCCGGCACCACCTGATGGTGTTCGCCGACGAGATCTACGACCAGATCCTCTACGACGACGCCGTGCACCACTCGGCCGCGGCCCTCGCACCCGACCTGGTCGTCCTGACCTTCTGCGGACTGTCCAAGACGTACCGGGTCGCGGGGTTCCGTTCCGGCTGGCTGGTCGTCACCGGCCCCCGGCAGCACGCCCGCAGCTATCTGGAGGGCCTGACCATGCTGGCCTCCATGCGGCTGTGCGCCAATGCGCCCGCCCAGTACGCCATCCAGGCCGCGCTGGGCGGACGGCAGTCCATCCACGAACTGACGGCGCCCGGCGGACGGCTGTACGAACAGCGGGACCGCGCCTGGGAGAAGCTCAACGAGATCCCCGGCGTCTCCTGCGTGAAACCCAAGGGCGCCCTCTACGCGTTCCCGCGCATCGACCCGGCCGTGCACCCGATCCACGACGACGAGAAGTTCGTCCTCGACCTGCTGCTGCGGGAGAAGATCCAGGTCGTCCAGGGCACCGGCTTCAACTGGCCGCGCCCCGACCACTTCCGCATCCTCACCCTGCCGCACGCCGACGACCTGGACGCGGCGATCAGCCGGATCGGACGGTTCCTCGGCGGGTACCGGCAGTGACACCGCAGCGGGTCCTTGATCACCTCGGTGATATCAAGGACCCATGGGTGATCTTCTTCTGGTCCGGCACGGGGAAACCGAGTGGTCCCTCTCCGGACAGCACACGAGCTGGACGGACATCCCGCTCACCGACAACGGCCGCGCACAGGCACGCTCGCTGGCGCCGCTGCTCACCTCGCACCGCATCGCGTGCGCCATCAGCAGCCCGCTGAAGCGGGCCCGGGAGACCGCCGAACTGGCCGGGCTCACGGACGTCCGCATCGACCCGGACCTGCACGAGTGGGACTACGGCGGCTACGAGGGGATCACCACCGTGGAGATCCACCGCTCCCGCCCCGGCTGGTTCCTGTTCGACGACGGGGTGACCGCGGGACCGCCGGAGCACCCCGGGGAGAGTCCCGAGGAGGTGGGCGCCCGGGCCGACCGGATGTTGGCCAAGGCCGATGCCGCCCTGGCCAACCACGAGGGCAGCGTCGTACTGGTGGCCCACGGGCACTTCCTGCGGGTGCTGACGGCGCGACGGCTCGGACTCCCGCCGTCGCACGGGGCGCTGTTCCAACTCGCCACCGGAACGGTGTGCCGCCTCAGCACCGAGCACGGTCGACCCGTCGTCGCGGGGTGGAATGTCAGACCCTCGCCGTAGGCTGCGGACAGCGGGGAGCGCACGGGGGCTCCCCGCTCGCCGAGGGGAGAACACCGCATGGCCCGACCACCGACCGCCGCGCAGCGACGCGTCGTCGCGGCGGCCGAGCCCGTGACGGGGCGGCTGCGCGGCACGCCCGTGCAGCTCGCCGCGCTCGGACGGCTCGGGTTGGCGTTCCGCCACCCGCGTCCCCCGCACGACTGGTTCCTCACTCCGGCGGGCCACCGCCTCAGGTCCGAGGCGGACACCCCCGAGCACGGCCGGCCGGCCGACGCCGTGGTGGCCGACGCCGTGGTGGACGACCCCGCCCCTGCCGGCCGGGTGTTCGCCGCCCGCCTCGGCGGTGACGCGGCGGACCGGGGCGGCCCCCGTCGGGCCCGTGAGGTGGCCAGTGCCTGGACGGGGCTGCTGGAACTACGGCGCATGACCCGTACGGACGCGGCGACGGACCGACCCTGCGGCTGGGAGCGCACGCACCTCCTCGCGGCGGCGGCGCTCGCGCTGGAGGCGGCGGGGTGCGTGCCCGAGACCGCTCAGGGGCCGGGGTACCGAGTGGTGGAGTCCGCGCAGCCCGAGGCGGTCGGCGTGTACGCGGCGGACGCGGCCGGGCTGCGGGCCTGCGCCGACGCTCTGGGCCGGGCGGGCTGGCAGGTCAGCGAGCACACGGAACCCCGGGTCGGCGGCCGTCGCCACCTCCTCGCCTCCCCCCGCCGCGACTGACCGCACCCCATCCGCGGGGGGGGTGCCTCTATGTCGTTCGTCAATCCCGTGCTGTCGGTTTTGGGTGTGTCGGTCCCGTTCATGTGGCGGGGGTCGTGGTGGGGGTTCGGG
>NZ_JBHWIQ010000009.1:116845-268109 GCF_042732055.1 Streptomyces sp. NPDC059816 | reverse complement strand
GCAGGACCACGCCGGCTCAACAACAGAAGGTCACGCACACCATGCGAGGCGGCCAGGTGACGAGCGAACACCGCACCCAAACCACCCGTACCACCGGTGACCACCACCGTCCCCGTGACATCAAACCCAGTCACCGCGTCACCGACAGACGCACGAGCCAGACGCGGCGCCAACAACCGACCATCACGCACCGCGAGCTGCGGCTCGTCCGAACCCAGCAACGCACCCCAGTCCGGCTCCCGGTCGCCCTCCACATCCACCAGAACGAACCGACCCGGATGCTCCGACTGCGCACTCCGCAACAAACCCCACACCGCAGCCTGAGCCACATCCGCAGCCCCACCACCAACCGACACCGCACCCCGAGTCACCACCACCAACCGCGACCCACCCAACACCTCACACGCCAACCACTTCTGGACCAAGGCCAGGGCGTCGGAAGCAGTCGGACGCGCTGCGGTGGCTACTTCATCGTTGAGTGCACCGACAGCGGCCAGCACCACCTCGGGTGCGCTCGCTCCGTCGGCCAGGGTCTTCTCCAACGCGGCCAGATCGGTGAAGTGGTCCACCGTTCCGCCGACCGGACCGATCGCGACGATTCCAGCAGTCCGTGCGGCGCCCGCGACAGTCTGTGCGGGAACCCAGTCCATCTCATAGAGGTGGCGCTCGCCGTCCCGCCGCGCGCCTTCCAGGTGCGCCTGCTCAACAGGGCGGACGTCGAGCCGCCGCAGACAGGCCAGCGGCAGGCCGTCCTCACCCGCGATGTCCAGCCGCAGAGAGGTCGGGTCCGGCAGCGTGATCCTCACGCGAATCCTGGTGAGGCCGAACCGCGCCAACTGGACTCCGGACCAAGAGAACGGCAGCCCGCTGGGGTTGTCCTCACCCATGTCGAGCATTCCCAGTCCGCCGTGCAAGGCGGAGTCGAACATGGCCGGGTGGATGGCGAACCCGTCGGACGATCCGGCCGCCTCCGGCAGCGCCAGTTCGGCGAAGACCTCACCGTCCCTGCGCCATGCGGACTGAACGGCGCGGAAGGCGGGACCGTAGTCGAAGCCCACGTCCGTGAGGTGAGCGTTCCGGTTGAGCAGCGTGTACAGCTCGGAGACGGCGAGGGATTCGGCTTCGGCCGGCGGCCACTGCAAGGAGAGTGACTCCAGCGGCTCGGCCTTGGTCGCGAGCCAGCCGCGAGCGTGACACGTCAGTTCGGTGATTTCGTCCTCGGCCGCCTCGATCCGGGAGAAGAAGGCGATCTCGCGTCGGCCGTCCTCGCCAGCCGGGCCGACCGTTACGCGGATCTGCCGCGTAACGTGATCCTCTAGGACCAGAGGTGCAGCAACGACGAGTTCGTCGACCACATCGCTACCCAACCGCCTGCCAACGGTCAGCGCCATTTCCACCATTGCAGCGCCTGGGACCAGGACGATCCCGAACACCATGTGGTCGCGGGTCCACGGCTGCGTCTCCTGGGACATGCTGCCCGTGAACACCCACTCGTCGCGGTCACCCACTTGCACCGCCGCCGCCAACACCGGATGCCGCATCCGATCCAGGCCAGCCGCCGAAGCATCACCCGCACTGGCCTTGCGGGTCAGCCAGTAGTTCTCGCGTTGGAAGGCGTAGGTGGGGAGGTCGATGCGTTGGGCGCCGGTGTCGGCGTAGAAGGTGTCCCAGTCCACCGTGATGCCGGCTGCGTAGGCGTGGCCGAGGAACCCGGCGAACGCTTCCGTCTCGCTCTGCTTCCTGCGTAGGGCCGGGAGGAACACGGCGTCGGTGTGCTCGGTCTCGGTGTCGAGGCATTGGCGCGCCATCGCGGTCAGGACGGCGTCGGGTCCGAGTTCGAGGAACCGGCGCACGTCCAGGTCCCACAGGGTGCGCACCCCGTCAGCGAAACGCACCGCCCCGCGTACGTGGCGGACCCAGTACTCGGCGTCGAACGCCTCAACTACCTTGCCCGTGACGTTCGAGACCACCGGGGTCTGCGGCGCCGCGTACTCCAGGCGCTCCGCAACCGCTCGGAACTCCTCCAGCATCGGTTCCATCCGCGGGGAATGGAACGCATGAGACACCCGAAGCCGGGTCGTCTTCCTGCCCTCCCACTGCTTGAGCCACTCCTCCGCCGCATCCTCGTCACCGGACACGACCACCGAAGTCGGACCGTTCACCGCCGCCACTTCGAGACGGCCCTCGAACCCCGCCAACGACTCCGCCACTTCGGGCTCGCTCGCCTGGACCGCGACCATCACCCCGCCCGCAGGCAACCCACCCATCAAACGACCCCGTGCCACCACCAGCTCTGACGCGTCACTCAACGAGAGCACCCCCGCCACATGCGCGGCAGCGATCTCCCCGACAGAGTGGCCGATCAAGAAGTCCGCGCGCAGTCCAAGCGATTCCGCCAGGCGGTACAGCGCGACCTCGACCGCGAACAACACCACCTGCGTGAACTCCGTCGAATCCAACAACCCATCGTCGGAGGCCAGGAGCTCCCGGACCGGGCGGCCCAACCGCAGATCAAGTTCCGCACACACTTCACTCAATGCCTGGTCGAAGGCAGGGAACTCCCCTGCCAGACCAAGCCCCATACCCACACGCTGAGAACCCTGCCCCGTAAACAAGAACGCCGACTTCCCCGCTACGGCGCTTTCCGCATCGCCCGTGGATATGTCGGCCAGGCGCGCTATCAACTCATCACGGCCACCGGCAACCACCACCGCACGCCGCTCCAGCAGTGCGCGCGAACCCACCAACGAATGCGCAGCATCCAGAGCAGATACCTCAGGCCACTCACTCACGAACGAACGCAACCGCTCCACCTGCGCACGCAATGCCGCATCGGAACGACCCGACACCACCACCGGAACCGCCGACAAGCCCGCACCGCCCGACGACGTGCCCTCCGGCGCAGCCGCATCCTCAACCGGCGCTTCTTCAACGATGATGTGCGCGTTCGTCCCACTCACGCCGAACGACGACACACCCGCACGACGCGGACGATCCCCCACCGGCCACGCACGCGCCTCCGTCAACAGCTCAACTTCGCCCGACGCCCAATCCACGTGCGGCGACGCCTCATCCACATGCAACGTCGACGGCAACACACCGTGCCGCAACGCCATCACCATCTTGATCACACCCGCCACACCAGCCGCAGCAGACGTATGACCAATGTTCGACTTGATCGACCCCAACCACAACGGATCACCAGAACGCTCACGACCGTACGTCGCCAACAACGCCTGCGCCTCGATCGGGTCACCAAGAACCGTTCCTGTGCCGTGGCCTTCGACCGCGTCCACATCAGACGGAGACAGCCCCGCACTCGCCAA
Organism: Streptomyces sp. NPDC059816; assembly: GCF_042732055.1. NCBI lineage: Bacteria > Bacillati > Actinomycetota > Actinomycetes > Kitasatosporales > Streptomycetaceae > Streptomyces > Streptomyces sp. NPDC059816. The sequence continues at coordinate 264,783 of NZ_JBHWIQ010000009.1, read as the reverse complement.
CGCCTGCCGAATCACCCGCTCCTGCGACGGACCATTCGGCGCCGTCAAACCATTGCTCGCACCGTCCTGATTCACCGCACTGCCACGAACCACAGCCAAAACCCTGTGCCCAAGGCGCCGAGCATCCGACAACCTCTCCACCACCAGCACACCCACACCATCCGAGAACCCAGTACCATCCGCCGACGCCGCATACGCCTTGCACCGACCGTCAGGCGAAACTGCCCGCTGGCGGCTGAACTCGGTCAGGAGATAGGGGCCAGCCAGCAGGGTCACACCGCCCACCAGGGCCAACGAGCACTCACCGGCTCGCAGCGCCTGGCCTGCCAGGTGCAAGGCGACGGCGGAGGAGGAGCAAGCCGTGTCCACCGACATCGCTGGACCTTCCAGTCCCAGCGAGTACGCGATCCGACCGGACACCACACTTGTCGTGGTGCCGGTCAGGCGGTAGCCCTCCAGCTCGCCCGACGCCATGCCGCCGTAGTCGGTCGTCACGACACCGGCAAAGACACCGGTGTCACTACCGCGCAACGTCGTCGGATCGATACCCGCGTTCTCGAACGCCTCCCACGAGGCTTCCAGCAGCAGACGCTGCTGCGGGTCCATCGCCGTCGCCTCACGCGGACTGATCCCGAAGAACTCGGCATCGAACTCCCCGATGCGCTCCAGGAAGGCACCGCCCCTGGTGTTGATCTTCCCCGGCTGGTCCGGGTCCGGGTCGTAGATGTTCGGGTCCCACCCACGGTCGGTGGGCAACCCACCCACCGCGTCACCGCGGGCGGCAACCAACTGCCACAGTTCCTCGGGGCTCGTCACCCCACCGGGGTACCGGCAGCTCATCCCCACGATGGCCAGAGGTTCGTCTGCGGCAACGCGCTTGGCCCGCGTGGCGGGCTTCGGTGCGTCAGCCACTCCGCCGATCTCGGAGAGCAGCAGCAGCGCGACCGCGGCCGGGGTCGGGTGATCGAAGATCAGTGTGGCGGGCAGGCGGACACGTGTGGCCTGGGTGAGTCGATTGCGCAGCTCGACCGCGCTCAGCGAGTCGAAGCCGAGCTCCTTGAAGGCCCGGTCCATGTCGATCGACGCAGAGGAGGCGTGACCGAGTACCGCCGCGACCTGATCCCGAACCGCATCCTGAACGATTCGTTCCCGATCTGCTCCGGCAAGGCCTGCGATGCGCTGCGCGAGCGATCCACCCGTCTCGGCGCGTCGGACAGGGACGGGAACGAGACCACTCAGCAGTGTGGGGAGCAGGCCGGCCCGGCCCTGGGCACGCAGCGCGGCCGGGTCAAGTTGGACAGGTGCGAGTAGCGCCTCACGGGTACCGAGCGCCAAGTCGAACAGCTCCAACCCGCGCGACGGGGAGAGCGCACTCATACCCGTGCTTTCCAAGCGAGCCAGTTCGGCCGCGCCGAGCTCGCCCGACATGCCTCCGACCTCGCTCCACAGCCCCCACGCGAGGGAAGTCGCCGAAAGCCCCGACGCCTGACGAGACGCTGCCAAAGCATCCAACGCTGCGTTCGCCGCGGCGTAGTTGCCCTGACCCGGGCTCCCCATCAACGCCGCCACCGACGAGAACACCACGAAGACGGACAGGTCAGCGCCGGCAGTCAGTTCGTGCAGATGCCAGGCCGCATCCACCTTCGGACGCATGACGCGGTCGATCTGCTCGGCGGTCAACGACTCCACGACACCGTCGTCCAACACACCCGCCGTATGCACAACCCCCGTCAACGGACGCTCCACCGCACCCAACACCGCCGCCAGCTGCTCACGGTCAGACACATCGCAGGCCACAACCCGAGCCGCACAACCCAACGCGTCCAACTCCGCAACCAGCTCCGCAGCACCCTCAGCCGCAGGACCACGCCGGCTCAACAACAGAAGGTCACGCACACCATGCGACGTGGCCAGGTGACGGGCGAAGATCGCACCCAAGCCACCCGTACCACCCGTAACCACGACCGTCCCCTCCGGATCGAAGGACCGAACGACCGCGTCCGACGCTCCAGCAGCCGAACGGATCAAGCGCGGCGCCAACAACCGACCATCACGCACCGCGAGCTGCGGCTCATCCGAACCCAGCAACGCACCCCAGTCCGGCTCTCGGTCACCCTCCACATCCACCAGAACGAACCGACCCGGATGCTCCGACTGCGCACTCCGCAACAAACCCCACACCGCAGCCTGAGCGACACCCGCAGCCCCGCCCTCGACCGACACCGCGCCCCGAGTCACCACCACCAACCGCGACCCAGCCAATGCTTCACACGCCAGCAGCCCCTGGACCAACGACAACGCCTCACGGACAGCTGCACGCGTTGAGGAAGGCGTGTCCTGGTCGTCACCCGGGATGCGGGCGAGAAGCACCTGCGGAGCCGGAACTCCCTGGGCAAGCGCCTGCTCAAGGGCTCCCAATTCCGAGTGGGTCTCCCCCGTGCCGATCCGCACGAGTTCTTGAGTGCCAGCGCCTGCGGCGGCATCGATCTCGTTCCAGCCCACCGTGTACAGCGATTGCCGTACGTCCTCACGGGTGCTGTCGATGCGTCCCTGTTCCACGGGGCGCACGACGAGCGAGCCCACGGAGACCACCAGATCGCCGTTCTCGTCCACAGCGTCCAGCCGTAGCGAGGTGTCACCGGTCCTCACGGAACGAACCCGCAGTCGCGAGACGTCGGGACGGTCGAGCCGCACGCTGTTCCAGCTGAACGGCATGAGGTGCGAGGCGGCATCGCCCTCGGTCAGCAGGATGACACCGCTCTGTAGAGCGGAGTCGAAGAGCGCGGGATGGATACCGAAGCCCTCATGCCCCTCGGGCAGCGTCACCTCGGCATAGGTCACGTCACCGTCGCGCCAGACGGCTTCGACGCCGTGGAAGAGGGGACCGTAGTCGTACCCGAGATCCGCGAGACGGCTGTAGAGGTCGTCGACGGGCATCGGTTCGGCGTTCCGCGGCGGCCACTGGTCCGGCCAAGCCTGGACCGGGGCGCTGTCCGCGCTGAGGGTTCCCCGGGCGTGGCAGGTGGCCTCGCTGTCGCTGAGGGTGCCTTCCGAGCGCGAGTAGATCGCCAGTTCACGACGGCCGTCCGTTTGGGACGCCCCAACGGTGATCTGGAGTTGGCGGGTGACCCCGTGCTGAACGATCAGAGGTGCTTCGAGGACCAACTCGTCGACCACCGGACTGCCGGCGTGTCGTCCGGCAGCGAGGGCGAGCTCGACCAGCCCCGTGCCCGGCACGACCATCGTGCCGAGAAGGAGGTGCTCAGCGGCCCAGGGCTGAGTCTCGGTGGAGACAAGGCCGGTGAGGACGCATTCGTCGCGGTCGCCCACCTGCACGGCCGCGGCCAGTACGGGGTGGTCGACGGCGACGAGACCAGCAGCTGACACGTCACCCGTGCTCGTGCCGGGAGACAGCCAGAACCGCTCCCGCTGGAAGGCATAAGTCGGCAGATCAACACGCCGAGCACCAACGCCCGCGTAGAACGCCTCCCAATCCACTGCGATGCCTGCGGCATAAGCGTGGCCGAGGAACCCGGCGAACGCCTCCGCCTCACCCTGCTTCCTCCGCAGAGCCGGAAGGAACACGGCATCGGTGTGCTCGGTCTCGGTGTCGAGGCACTGGCGAGCCATCGCGGTCAGAACCGCATCCGGACCCAGCTCCAGGAAGCGGCGCACATCCAGGTCCCACAAGGTGCGGACCCCGTCAGCGAAACGCACCGCCCCGCGCACGTGGCGAACCCAGTACTCGGCGTCGAAAACCTCAACTACCTTGCCCGTGACGTTCGAGACCACCGGGGTCTGCGGCGCCGCGTACTCCAGGCGCTCCGCAACCGCCCGGAACTCCTCCAGCATCGGTTCCATCCGCGGGGAATGGAACGCATGAGACACACGAAGCCGGGTCGTCTTGCGACCTTCCCAGTGCTTGAGCCATTCCTCGGCGGCGTCCTCGTCACCGGACACGACCACGGAAGTCGGACCGTTCACCGCCGCCACTTCGAGACGGCCCTCAAACCCGGCCAACGATCCGATCACTTCGGGCTCGCTCGCCTGGACCGCGACCATCACCCCGCCCGCAGGCAACCCACCCATCAGACGGCCGCGCGCCACCACCAGCTCTGACGCGTCAGCCAACGAGAGCACCCCCGCCACATGCGCAGCAGCAATTTCCCCGACCGAATGGCCGATCAAGAAGTCCGCACGCACCCCAAGCGACTCCGCCAGGCGGTACAGCGCCACCTCGACCGCGAACAACACCACCTGCGTGAACTCCGTCGAATCCAACACCCCACCGTCAGAGGCCAGGAGCTCCCGAACGGAGCGACCCAACCGCGGATCAAGTTCCGCACACACTTCACCCAGCGCTTGATCGAAGACAGGGAACTCCCCCACCAAACCAAGCCCCATACCCACACGCTGAGAACCCTGCCCCGTAAACAAGAACGCCGACTTCCCCCCAACGGCGCTTACACCCTCACCCATGGACATGTCGGCCAAGCGCGCCAGCAACTCATCACGACCACCAGCCACCACCACCGCACGCCGCTCCAACAACGCACGCGAACCCACCAACGAAAACGCAGCGTCCAAAGCAGATACTTCAGAGCGCTCACTCACCATGGATCGCAACCGCTCCACCTGCGCACGCAACGCCGCATCGGAACGACCCGACACCACCACCGGAACCGCCGACAAGCCCGCACCGCCCGAGGAATCAGCCTCCGCAACAGCAGCGTCCTCAACCGGCGCTTCTTCAACGATGATGTGGGCGTTGGTTCCGCTCACGCCGAACGACGACACACCCGCACGACGGGGACGATCCCCCACCGGCCACGCACGCGCCTCCGTCAACAGCCGAACGTCACCCGACGCCCAATCCACGTGCGGCGACGGCTCATCCACATGCAACGTCGACGGCAACACCCCGTGCCGCATAGCCATCACCATCTTGATCACACCCGCCACACCAGCCGCAGCAGACGTATGACCAATGTTCGACTTGATCGACCCCAACCACAACGGGTCCCCCACACGCTCAGCGCCATACGTCGCCAACAACGCCTGCGCCTCGATCGGGTCACCCAACTTCGTCCCCGTACCGTGGCCCTCAACGGCATCGATCTCCGACGGAGAAAGCCCCGCACTCGCCAACGCCTGCCGAATCACCCGCTCCTGCGACGGACCGTTCGGCGCCGTCAAACCGTTGCTCGCACCGTCCTGATTCACCGCACTGCCCCGGATCAGACCGAGGATCTGCCGCCCGTTGCGCCGTGCGTCCGACAGCCGTTCCAGGAGCACCAGCCCGACTCCGTCGGAGAACCCGGTCCCGTCGGCGGACGCCGCGTACGCCTTGCACCGGCCGTCGCGGGCCAGGCCGCGCTGGCGGCTGAACTCGACGAACAGGAAGGGGCCGGCCAGGACCGTGACACCGCCGGCGAGCGCGAGGGAGCACTCGCCTGCCCGCAGTGCGTTCGCCGCGAGGTGCATGGCGACGAGCGAGGCGGAGCACGCGGTGTCGATCGAGACGGCCGGGCCCTCCAGGCCGAGGCTGTAGGCGACGCGGCCCGACATCACGCTGCTCTGGGTTCCGGTCACCCGGAACCCCTCCAGCTCGGGAAGGGTCGACGGGCCGTAGTCGGAGGACACAGTGCCTGCGAACACGCCGGTGTCGCTCCCCCGCAGCGACGTGGGGTCGATGCCCGCGTCCTCGAACGCCTCCCAGGCCGCTTCCAGCGTCAGCCGCTGGGTGGGGTCCATGGCCAGGGCCTCGCGGGGGCTGATCCCGAAGAATTCCGCGTCGAACGAGGTGGCGGTGTCGACGAATCCGCCCTCGGTGGCGTAGGCGCTGCCCGGCCGTTCCGGGTCGGCGTCGTACAACCGCTCCAGGTCCCAGCCGCGGTCGGTGGGGAACGGGCCCATGGCGTCCCGGCCGGACGCCACCAGGTCCCACAGCTCGTTCGGTGACGTCACGCCACCCGGATACCGGCAGCTCATGCCGACGATGGCGATCGGCTCGACATCGCGCTGCTCCAGCTCGCGGACCTTGCGGTTGGCCGTCCGCAGTTCGGCGGTCACCCGCCGCAGGTAGGTGCGGAGCTTCTGCTCGTCGTTCAGCGGTCCGCTCCGGCCGTCGTCAGTCTTCCCGGTCATGCGGATCCGAGCTCCTTGTCGATCAGGTCGAACATGTCGCTGTCGGAGACGAAGTCGAGTTCGTCTTCCAGGTTGTCTTCGGTGGCCTCGTGGCCGGTGTTCGTCGCGCTCAGCAGGGTCCGTAGGCGGTTGCTGAGTGAGCGCAGTCGGGGTTCGGCGCCGGCCAGCTGCTGTTCGTGGCCGGACACGGCGATGAGGAGTGCCTCGAGCCGCTGTAGTTCCTGGTCGAGTGGTGACGGGTGCTGCCCGGTGGCTCCGCCGACCTTGGTGAGGATCAGTCGAGCGGCTTCGATCGGGGTGGGGTGGTCGAAGACGAGCGTCGCGGGCAGCCGGACGTCGACCACCTGGCTGAGTCGATTGCGCAGTTCGACGGCGGCGAGGGAGTCGAAGCCGAGGTCCTTGAAGGGGCGCTCGGGGTCGACGGCCGCGGCCGAGGCGTGGCCGAGCACGGACGCGACCTGGGTACGGACCAGGTCCAGCACCACCTGCTCGCGGTCGGCCTCGGGGACCCCGGCGAGCCGTCGTTCCAGCGAACGTGCGTTGTCGGCGCGGCGGGCGGGGGTCCGGACCAGTCCGCGGAGCAGGGCGGGGAGCGTGCCGGCCCTGGCCTGGTTGCGCAGCGCGGTCGGGTCGAGGCGTACGGGGGCCAGGAGCGGGGCGTCGGAGCGGAGGGCCTGGTCGAACAGTTCCAGGCCCAGGTCGCGGGAGATCGCCCCGATGCCGGTGCGTTCCATGCGGGCCAGGTCGGCTTCGGCCATCTCCCCGGTCATCCCCGTGGAGTCGGACCAGAGGCCCCAGGCCAGGGAGAGGGCGGGCAGGCCGGCCGTCTGTCGCTGCGTGGCGAGGGCGTCCACGGCGGCGTTGGCGGCGGCGTAGTTGGCCTGACCCGCGTTGCCGAGCAGTCCCGCGGCGGAGGAGAACAGGACGAACGCCGACAGGTCCATGCGTGAGGTCAGCTCGTGCAGGTGCCAGGCGGCGTCCAGCTTGGGGCGCATGACGTGCTGCACCTGTTCGGGGGTGAGCGACTCGATGACGCCGTCGGCCAGCGTGCCGGCCGTGTGGATCACCGCGGTGAGGGGGCGTTCCAGTGAGCTGAGCAGTTCGGCAAGCTGTGCGCGGTCGGCCACGTCGCAGGCGAGGACGCGGGCCTCGGCTCCGAGGGCCGCGAGTTCGGTGACGAGTTCGGCGGCGCCGTCGGCGGCGGGGCCCCGCCGGCTGACCAGCAGGAGGTGGCGCATGCCGTGTTCGGTGGCGAGGTGCTTGGCGAACAGGGCGCCCAGGCCACCGGTGCCACCGGTGATCAGCACGGTGCCCTCGGGGTTCAGGGGTGCCGGAACGGTCAGTACGACCTTGCCGACGTTGCGTCCTTCGCGTAGGTAGCGGAACGCCTCGTCGCCTCGGCGTACGTCCCAGGCGCGGATCGGTGCGGGGGCCAGTACGCCTCGTTCGAACAGGTCGGCGATCTCTACCAGCATCTGCTGGATGCGGTCCGGCCCGGCCTCCATCAGGTCGTAGGAGCGGTAGGTCACCCCCTCGCGCTGGCGTGCTACGGCCTCGGGGTCACGGAGGTCGGTCTTGCCCATCTCGATGAAGCGTCCGCCGCGCGGCAGCAGCTCCAGTGAGGCGTCGATGAACTCGCCGGCCAGGGAGTTGAGCACCACGTCCACGCCCGTGCCGCCGGTGGCGTGGTGGAGGACGTCACGGAATCCCAGGTCACGGGAGGAGGCGAGGTGCGCTTCGGGGACGCCCAGGGCTCGTACGGCGTCCCACTTGGCCGGGCTGGCGGTGGCGTAGGGCTCGGCGCCGAGGTGGCGGGCGAGCTGTACGGCGGCCATGCCGACGCCGCCGGCGGCGGCGTGCACCAGCAGCTTCTCGCCGGGCCTCAGGTCGGCCAGGTCGATGAGGCCGTAGTAGGCGGTCAGGTACACGACGGGGATGGCGGCGGCCTCGGTGAAGGTGAGGCCTTGCGGGACCGGCGCGAGGGTCTTCCGGTCGGCGATGGCGACGGGGCCGAAGGCGTCCTTCACCAGTCCGAACACCCGGTCGCCGGGGACCAGGTCGGTGACGGCGGAGCCCACTTCGAGCACGATGCCCGCCGCCTCGCTGCCCAACGGCGCCTCGCCCGGGTACATGCCGAGTGCGATGAGCACGTCCCGGAAGTTGAGGCCGGCGGCCCGGACGGAGACGCGGACTTCGCCGACGCCCAGGGGGCGGTTGCTGTCGGAGGGCTGGACGGTGAGGTTCTTCAGGGAGCCCTTCTCCGTGCTGGCGAGCCTCCACGACCGGCCGGTCGGTCCCGCGGTCGCCCGCCCCAGGCGAGGGGCCAGCAGGGCGTCGCCGCGTACCGCCAGCTGCGGCTCGTCGAGGCCGGCCAGTGAGCTCCAGTCGGGCTGGGCGCCGCCGTCCGTGTCGACGAGGACGAAGCGGCCGGGGTGTTCGGTCTGTGCGCTGCGCAGCAGTCCCCAGGCGGGGGCCTGGGTCAGGTCCAGGGGTTCCGCGCCCACGGCGACCGCCCGGCGGGTCACCGCCACGAGGGTGGCTTCGCCCAGCCACTCGCTGGCCAGCCATCTCTGGACCAGGGCGAGGGTGCGTTCGGCGACCGCGGTCGCGGCGTGGGTGGGGTCGTCCGTTTCCGGGTTCTCGATCTGGACGAGCACCAGGTCCGCGCTGGTGGCTCCGTCGGCGAGCGCGGCTTCCAGGGCGGGCAGGTCGGCGAAGCGCTCGCCGGGTGCGTCCAGGTCGCCGAGGGACACGATGCGGGCCTGCGAGGGCGTTCCCGTGACCGGCGCCCACTCCAACTGGAACAGTGCGTCGTGCTCGCCGCGGGGTCGCGCCAGCTGCGCGGGGTCGACGGGGCGCACGGCGAGGTTGTCGACGGCGACGACCAGGTCGCCGTTCTCGTCGACGACGTCGACGCGGAAGCCGGAGTCTGCGGCGGTGTCGATGCGTACGCGCACCCGGTCGGGTGCCGACCGCCCGCACTGCACCCCGGACCAGGAGAACGGCAGGTCGGGGGTCGACCCGGCGGTCTTGTCCAGCATGCTGGCGTGCAGCGCGGAGTCGAACAGCGCCGGATGGATGGCGAATCCGTCGGTGGGGGTGCCTTCGGGGAGGGTGACCTCGGCGTACAGCTCGGTGCCGCTGCGCCACACGTTCTGCACGCCCTGGAACAGGGGCCCGTAGTCGAGCCCGATGTCCGCCAGTTGCTCGTACAGGGTCTCGGCGGATGCCTCGACGGCTGCGATCGGCGGCCAGGAAGCGGGGAAGGGCGGCGCGGGATCGGAACCGGCCTCGGCCTCGGCTGCGAGCCAGCCGCGGGCGTGCCTGATGACTTGCCGCGCACCGTCAGTCGCGGTCGCGGTCGCGGTCGCGGTGCCGGTCGCGGTGCCGGTCCCCGCCTCGGCGAGGGAGTGGACGGCGACTTCGCGGCGACCGTCTTCGCCGGGCTTGCCCACGGTGACCCTGATGTGTCGGGCGGAGCCCTCTTCGAGGATCAGCGGAGCTTCGAAGACCAATTCGTCCAGGAGGACGTGGCCGAGGTGGCGTGCTGCGGCGAGGACGAGTTCGACCAGAGCGGCGCCCGGCACGATCACCGAGCCCAGCACCACGTGGTCGCTGACCCACGGCTGCGACTCGGTGGAGAAGCGACCGGTGAACACCCATTCGTCGCGGTCGGCGACCTGCACGGCCGCCGCCAGCACGGGGTGTTGCATCCGGTCGAGGCCGGCAGCAGCAACGTCACCGCCCTGCGCTGCCGGGGTCAGCCAGTACTTCTCGCGCTGGAAGGCGTAGGTGGGCAGGTCCACCCGCTGTGCGTCGGTGCCTGCGTACAGGGCTTCCCAGTCGATGCGGACACCCGCGACGTGTGCTTGGCCGAGCGAGAGGAGGAAGCGTTCCAGGCCGCCCTCGTCACGACGCAGGGAGCCCACCACGGCGACGCGGTCGACCGCGGACTGTGCCTCGATCGTGCCTTCCACCGCCATGGTGAGCACGGGGTGGGGGGACATCTCCAGGAAACAACCCGTGCCCTTGTCGACGAGCGCACGGATCGCCGGCTCGAAACCGACCGGGTTCCGCAGATTCCGGTACCAGTATCCGGCATCCATCGTCGTGGTGTCCAAGAACTCACCCGACACCGTCGAATAGAACGGAACCCGCCCCTTCAACGGCACCACCGGCGCAAGCGCCTCCCGCAACTCCCCCTCAAGCACCTCCACCTGCACCGAATGCGACGCGTAATCCACCTTCACCCGCCGAGCCCGAACCTCATCGCGTTCACACGTCGCCAACAGCTCGTCCAGGGCCCCCGGCTCCCCCGCGACCACCACCGACGAAGGACCGTTCACCGTCGCCACCGACACCCGACCCGCATACGGAGCAATCAACTCCCCAGCCCGCTCCGCACCCACCGCAACCGACATCATCCCGCCCAAACCAGCCAACCGATCACGCACCAACTGACTACGCACCGCCACGATCCGCGCAGCATCCCGCAACGACAACCCACCCGCCACATACGCCGCAGCAATCTCCCCCTGCGAATGCCCCACCACCGCGGACGGCTCCACACCGTACGAACGCCACACCGCCGCCAAACCCACCATCACCGCGAACAACGCCGGCTGCACCACATCCACCCGCTCCAACGACGGCGCACCCTCAACACCCCGCAACACATCCTCAAGCCGCCACTCCACAAACTCCGACAACGCCTCCCCACACACCCCCACCTCAGCAGCGAACACCGAAGACGCATCCAACAACCCCACCGCCATACCCACCCACTGCGCACCCTGACCCGGGAACACGAACACCGACTTCACACCCGCACCGGCAACCTGCCCCTCCACCACATTCACCGCAGGAGCAGCCGAGCTCAGTTCGCCGAGGCCGGTGAGCAGGGCGCCGCGGTCGGTGGCGACGACCACGGCTCGGCGTTCGAGGTGTGCACGCGCGGTCGCCTGGGCGAATCCGATGTCCAGGTGGTCCAGTTCGGGGCGGGCGATCATGTGGGCGCGCAGCCGGTCGGCCTGCTCGCGCAGTGCCGTCTCGCTGCGGGCGGAGAGAGGTACGAGGATCGGCAGGCGGGCGCCGGGCGGGCGTTCCCCGGTGGGTGCCTGCTGCCGGGGCTCGTCCTCGTTCGGGGCCTCCTCCAGGATCACGTGGGCGTTGGTGCCGCTCACGCCGAAGGAGGAGACGCCCGCACGGCGAGGTCGTTCCCCCGCGGGCCACGGTCGGGCTTCGGTGAGTAGGGCCACTTCGCCCGACGTCCAGTCCACGTGGGGTGACGGGGCGTCCACGTGCAGGGTGGGCGGAAGCGTTTCGTGTCGCATCGCCATGACCATCTTGATGACGCCGGCTACCCCGGCCGCGGCCTGGGTGTGGCCGATGTTCGACTTGATGGAGCCGAGCCAGAGCGGGCCGTTCTTCCGTTTCTGGCCGTAGGTCGCCAGCAGGGCTTCGGCTTCGATCGGGTCGCCGAGGGGTGTTCCCGTGCCGTGGCCCTCGACCGCGTCCACATCGGACGGGGACAGCCCCGCGCTGTTCAACGCCTGGCGGATGACCCGCTCCTGCGAGGGACCGTTCGGCGCGGTGAGGCCGTTGCTCGCACCGTCCTGGTTGATCGCCGTGCCGCGTACGAGGGCGAGGATCCGGTGCCCGTTGCGCTGGGCGTCGGACAGTCGTTCCAGTACGAGCAGGCCGAGGCCTTCCGCCCAGCCGACGCCGTCGGCGGCCGCGGCGTACGCCTTGCAGCGTCCGTCCGGGGACAGGGCGCGCTGGCGGCTGAACTCCACGAAGGCGCTGGGGCGGGCCAGTGTGGTCGCGCCACCGACGACGGCGAGTGAACACTCCTTGGCGCGCAGGGACTTGGCCGCCAGGTCGATCGCCACGAGGGAGGCGGAGCACACCGTGTCGACGGTGACGGCGGGGCCTTCGAAGCCGAAGGTGTAGCTGATGCGGCCCGAGGCGACGCTGGGCGACGACGCGATGGAGAGGTAGCCCTCGATCTCCGGGCGTTGGTCGCTGAGACTCGCGACGAACTGGTAGTCGGAGAACATCAGTCCGCAGAAGACGCCGGTGTCGCTGCCCTTCAGCGTCAGCGGGTCGATGCCGGCGTCCTCGAACGCTTCCCAGGCGCCTTCGAGCAGCAGTCGTTGCTGGGGGTCCATGGCGAGGGCCTCGCGGGGGCTGATCCCGAAGAACTCGGCGTCGAACTCGGCCATGTCGTCGAGGAATCCGCCGTGGCGGGTGTAGGCCGTGCCGGGGTGGTCGGGGTCGGGGTCGTAGAGGTCGTCCAGGTTCCAGCCACGGTCGCGGGGGAACTCCGAGAGTCCCGTGCGTCCCTCGGCGACCAGCGACCACAGGTCCTCGGGTGAGGCGACCCCTCCCGGGTAGCGGCAGCTCATGCCCACGATCGCCAGGGGCTCGCCCGCCTGGTCGAGCAGCTGTTGGTTCTGGCGCCGCAGACGCTCAGTCTCCTTCAGCGACTTGCGCAGGGCTCCGACGATGTCGGGCTTTTCGAGGGCCATGCGTGTTTCCCCCACCTTCGGGCTCATGCCGGCGACCATGTGGTCGACGTACTAGATCCCGGGGTGGCCCTCCCGGATACAACGATTCCTCGGCTTTTTTCGAGGCATGTGTGTGCGGCGTGGTGTCCGGGTAGTCCGACGGGTCGTCGCCCGGTCTCCGCACGGGTCCGCGGGAGGCGTCCGGAGTGGGGGTTCCGGGCCCCGACCGATGGGCGCGGGCCGTGGTTCCCGGAGGCACTGCCCTTCCGGAACCACGGCCCGCGCCCTGGGGTTTCCACGGATTCCCGTGCGGCTCACGCCTGCGTGGTCGCGTGGCCCTTCAACCGTCGGTGTTGCTCAGCTCTCGGTGTTGCTCAGCCGTCGGTGTTCTCAGCCGGTCTTCTCGGCCTTCTCGGCCTTCTCGGCCTTCTCCAGGGCGACGTCCTCTTCTTCCTTCTGCGGTTCCGGTGTCGGGAAGCGGAGGAAGAAGGTGCAGGCGACGGCGCCCAGCAGGAGGAAGGCGACCGGTAGGAGGCCCGTTTCGCTCAGGGCGGTGCTGTAGGGCTCGTGGAACGCCTCGGGGATCGCGCTGGGGCTGCCTTCGAACTTGGCGCCGCCGGCGCTGATGCCCGGCAGGTGCGCTTCGATGCGGTCGACGAACAGTGCGCCGACCGCGGCGCTGCCGAGCACGGCACCCATCTGACGGTTGGTGTTGTAGATGCCCGAGCCCGCGCCGGACTGGCGGACGGGGAGGTTGCGGGTGGCGATGGCGCCCAGCGGTCCCCAGACCATTCCGTTGGCGACGCCGGTCAGGGCTGCCGTGGCCGAGAACATCCACAGGTGCGAGTCGGGTTCCATCAGGAGGCTGAACCCGACGATCGTGAGGGCGAAGAGCACGAAGCCGAGGGCGGTGAAGGTGCGGGGGTGGGCCTTGTCGGAGAGTTTGCCGATGGTGACGGAGAAGACGCCGGTGAGGATGGCCAACGGCGCGAAGATCAGGGCGGATTCCATGGAGGAGAGCCCGCGTACTCCCTGGAGGTAGAAGTACGAGGGGACGGTCATCGCGGTCACCGCGGCGCCCATGGTGGCGATCCCCACGTTGGCCAGCGCGAAGTTGCGGTCGCGGAACAGGGACAGGAGCAGGAGGGGTTCGCCCTTGCTGCGGGCCTGGGTGACGACGAACACCGTCAGGACGAGCAGCCCTGCGGCGATCATCGACCAGATGCTGGCCGACCAGTCCCGGTTGTTGCCCTCTTGGAGGCCGAAGACCAGGAGGAACATGCCGGTGCAGGACAGCACGATGCCGAACGGGTCGATCCGGTGCTTCGTGGTCTCCAGTGTCGGCACCAGCTTCCAGGCCAGGGCGAACGCGACGATGCCGATGGGGACGTTGATGAGGAAGATCCACTCCCAGCCGACGGAGTCCACCAGCAGACCGCCGAGTACCGGGCCGAGCAGCAGGGCGACGCCGGCGGAGCCGCCCCATGCGCCCATCGCGGCGCCGCGCTTGTCCGCGGGGAAGATCTTGGTGACCACTGCCATGGTCTGGGGTGTCATCAGCGCGGCCCCGAAGCCCTGTACGGCACGGGCGGCGATCAACCCGTCGATGCTGTCCGCCACTCCGCACCACAGGGAGGCGAGGGTGAACACCACCAGGCCGACGAGATAGACGTTCTTGGGGCCGTAGCGGTCGCCCAGTCGACCGGTGAACAGCAAGGGCGCTGCGTAGGTGAGCAGGTAGGCGCTGGTCACCCAGATCACTTCGGAGACGCTCGCCTTGAGCGACTCCATGATCGCGGGGTTGGCGACCGCCACGACACTCATGTCCAGCAAAATGAGGGAGAATCCGACAAGCAGTGCGCCTAGCGCTTGCCATGGATTTCGTTCAACGGTCACGATTTCCTTCCCAGATGATTGCGACCCGTGGGATCACCACATGCCTCCCCGCGAGCTGACTGTGCCCCCCTGCGAAGAACATGGATCCGGCGGTGTCCGACCTGGATACGTTCACGAGGGCATTTCCCGGCGAATGTGGCGGACGTCACATCGACTCGACCGTCGGCCAATTCCACGTACGACACCGCCGATTACCCGTGAGGCGATTCCTGGCCGGATGAGTCAGAACGTGCCTGATCGTCCGTGCATGCGTCATGCGCCCCGCTGGAGAGGAGGACCGCCACCGACAGGTGCGGCCGGCGCACCGCGGCGAGCCGGCCGGACACGCCGGAAGGCCAACCGAGTCCGCCGGAACGAGAGTAGCCAGGAACTCCCGCACGGACATCACCAACATGAGTGAACGCTGTGCGGAATTCGGCGAGTTGACCGAATCACTACGAGGGAATCCGGACATGCGATCGTCCGACGGCGGAACCGGAGGGGCCGGCGAACGCGTCGACCTGGTGCAGCACCCCGTCGGACCAGCACCTGGGCGCCGACACCCCCACCCCGCCCGGGACTCCGGGGCCGACCGCGCGGTACGGCACCCCGGGGCGCACCACTGCACCGAGAACCACACGACCCGCACTTCCCGATCCGGTCACCACCGAACAGGCTCAGTGCAAAATTCAACTGCTTAGGGCGAGTCTCGCGGATTGAGACCCCGTCCCGAGAGGCTACGCATGGTAAACAGACACAAGGGTGAGGAACAGGCTCTTTCTAGTCGACTTATGGGCCAGACCCGACCTCAGGGTCCCCAATGAGTCGATCTAACACGCTGTACGTTCAAGTTCGTCCGCTAGTAGATTCTGCCTCCAGCCAGACCCGAGGGGCCCTGTGAGTAACGGGCGGGAAAAAACTCCCGGGTAGCATGGCTCATTACCCTCGGTCAACACTACTATTTGGCCGGCGGTACTGGGGGAGCAGACGAAACCGGGGGATTTATGCGTACGCCTACCCTGAACGAGCTAGTAGACCAGTGCATGGCGGGGAACCAAGACGGCTGGAACCGAATTGTAGAGCGGTACACACCTTTGATATGGGCGATCGCCCGCGGCCATAGACTCAGCACGGCCGACTGCGAGGACGTCAGCCAGACCACCTGGATGCGGGTGATCCAGCACCTGGGCAAGCTCCGCGATCCCGAGAAGCTCACGCAGTGGATCGCGGTATCGGCCCGCCGGGAGAGCCTGAAGCACATCGAGAAGTCCGGTCGCAGCGTGCCCGTCGGGGACTCACCCGTCTTCGACCGCTCGGAGCCCTCGGAGAACCTTCCCGAGGAAGCGGCACTGGCGAAGGAACGCGACAACGAGGTGCTGTTGGCCTACTGCGCGCTCTCGCCGAAGTGTCAGGCGTTGCTCGGGCTCCTGGTGACCGACCCGCCGATGTCCTACGACGAGATCAGCGCCACGCTGGGCATGCCGCGCGGCTCGCTGGGCCCGGTGCGGGCGCGGTGTCTGGCCCACCTGGAGAAGCTGTTGAAACGTGAAACGGAGCGGTCGGAACAGGCCGCGGAGTTGCTCAACGCGATCACCCGCTCCGGCCTGCGGACCTTCGCCCTGGAGCAGCACCGCTGATCCCGTGCACCGGGCGTCTCGGAGCTGCCGCGCCTTCGCGTTCAGCGAAGCCCGGAGCCCGGAAGCCCGGAAGCCCGAGAGGAAACCGAGGGTGCCATCGAGCCGGAGCGGTAGGGCTTCCCGGCCCTGCCGCTCCCGTACGCGGACCTCCTGCGCAGGTTTGGTCCCTCGTCAGGGGCCGACCTCAGCCGAGCCGTCGGCTTGAGCATCGGCGTGGCCGGCGCACGCACCGCACCACCCGGCGGCCGGGTGTCGTCATGGACCGGCTTCCGGACGCACCTCGGGACCCGCACGGCGGTGGCACCCGTCGCAGCCGTGCGATCCGTCATCGTTGTGGAGTCACCGCGCGACGGGTGGCCCGGACCCTCCGATCGGTCGTACACCGCCGCCTGGCGGTGCCTGCGCGGCCCCGCGGTCGACGATGGGGACATCGCGCCTGAGCCCGGCGCCCGCCCCGTGTTCCGGTGCCGGGCGGGCGGGAGGGGGCCGGCCGGTTCGCTCCGCGACCGTGTCACGGAGCGCAGTGGGTTCGACGCCGCACTCCCGTCCAAGTGGCCATCGCTCTCAGCCCCGCGCCCTCGCACCAGTGCGGTCCGGCTGACCGCCCCTCTCCCCTGGACGCCTATGGGACTCCGAGGGGCGGAACCGTCGGGTACCGGTATGCGGAGGGCCCGCTTCCCCGTAAAGCCCCGGGCCGATGTCGGACCCTTGTCCAGCGGCGTCAGGGCAACACCCTTCAGCGTTTCATGAAGGAGGCACACCGAGTGATCATCCACCGACAAATCAAGTCATTGCAGGAGCCACGCGAAAAGCTCGCTGCTCCGCGATGCGAGATCAATACGGCATGAAAGGCTTCCCATCGGTGTCGATCTGTCGAAGCGGTTGGATCCCGACGAACTCCGCCGCCGCGCCGATCCGTTACTTTCCGCGCTTCCCTCGTACCCGTCAGATGGCGGAGATCCCCCTCATGCCGTCGCACCCGTGCCGAACTACGCCGGATCGCGATCTTCACGCACCTACCGGGCACACCGAGCGGGCTCCTTACGAGGTGATTCGACTCCTCAGATCACGCTCCACGGGTTTCTCGACGGAGGGCGAATCCAAGGAGCAAGACGGCGCGCCGGGGCAATCCTCACAGGTTCTCCACACACGCGGTGCGATTGGATTAGACCTTTGCAGCCGAGGGGGCGGGCCCTGACGTCCACACAATTGGGGAGGTGGAGGGGCCCGAGTTTCCGGAGTTCACCGTTCGCGGGGCGAGACCGCCCCCGACCACGTCAACAGCGGGCGCCCGGGCACCACCCGGGGCCGGCCGCGCACCTCGTCGTCCGCGCACGAGCGCGACGGCAGTCCGCTCGCACGGGAGCTCCGCCGGGGCGCGTGACGGCGCTCCGCCGCACCGGGTCTGACGAAGGGCCTGCGTACGGCCCTCTCAACGGACCGCCGGGAACCCCTACTTCATGACACCGGACACCTCATGGCACCGGACCCGCAGGTGCGTCGTGACGCCTACGGGGCGCCATCACCGCACCCCGCCACCTCCGGGCCGACGAACTCGACCTCAACGACCTCGTACATCTCCGTGCGGTCAGCCGCACACCTGGTCGGCCGCTGCCGCCCGCTCAGCGGAAACGGATTCCGCACTTGGATCCTCGTTGCCACCGTGATGGAGCGCGAACAACGCCTTCGCGTTGTCCAGCATGCTGAGTGGAGGCTGCCCGATAGCACTGGTAAGCCTGGTCAGCGTTTCTTCATCTGATTCTGCCGCCTTTGCTTCGCCTGCTTCTTTCATGCCACCCACCTTCCGCCGTATTAGTTCATTCATTAACAGAATCCCAGGCTATACGCGCACTTCGCAAGAATCAATACCGGTACCTCCAGGGGTGCTATCGAGGCGGAAGGCGGGTCGGGATCCCTTCGGCCCCGGTGGCGGTGAGCGCGACCGTGTTTGGGGCGCACAGCATGATCCCGCCCTGAGTCGACTACCGGTCCGGGAACGTAGCAGCATCATAGGGACGCCTACGCCGCTCCGGGTGTCGTTTCCCGAGCAGATGACGACATGCCGCCACGCGACCACACGGGCGCGGCCACGGAGGATTTCCGGTTTCGAACCGACAGTGATCGCTCCGGGTGTCTCCCGTGATGCGCGGTATCCCGCCGGGCTTCCGTGAGGGAGCGGGTCGGAGTCAACAAGTGGGCTGGGTGGTAACCGAGTTACCCGGACCACGACCCCGTCGTCCCAGTGGCGGATCGGGGTCCGACCACCCGCTGATAGCCTGCCGACATGGGGATCGCAGTAACCAAGTAGTCCAGGTGTGCCGTACCACGGCTGAGCCACGCCGGTCCGACCGGCGGGGCGTGTTCGTCGTACCGGCACGGGAGCGTCCTCACGACCCCGCGGTCGTGCCTTCCTCTGCCTGGAGTGCCCACCCCCGTGAACAGCTTGCCGCGGACACGAGTCCGCCGTCCCGTCGACCGGCGAAAGCCGGCTCTCGCACTGCTCTCCCTCCTCCAGTTCCTCATCGCCGTGGACGTGACCGTCGTCCATGTCGCGTTGCCGTCCATCGGCGCGCACTTCCACACGCCGACCGCGTCGCTGTCCTGGGTCGTCACCGGATACACCCTGGTCGGCGGGGGCCTGCTGCTCCTCGGAGGCCGGGTCACCGATCTGCTCGGCCGGCGGCGGATGTTCCTGCTCGGCGCCGGCCTGTTCGCCCTCGCTTCACTCGTCGCCGGTCTGGCGCCCGACCTACCGACACTGATCGCCGCCCGCTTCGCCCAGGGTGCCGGTGAAGCACTGGCGTCGCCCGCGGCGATGTCGTTGATCGCCCTGCTCTTCCCCGAGCCCACCGAACGGGCCAAGGCGCTGGGCGTCTGGGGAGGGATCTCCGCCAGCGGGCTGGTCGTCGGGCTGCTGCTGTCGGGCGTGATCACCGAACTGCTGCACTGGCGCTGGATCTTCGGCGTCAACGTTCCCCTCGCGGCCGTCGTGCTGCTGATCGCACCGAGGCTGGTCCCCGCCGACGGGCCACGCGTCCGGAGCGAACGCCTCGACCTCCCGGGAGCCGTACTGCTGACGGCGGGACCCCTCAGCCTGGTGTACGGCGTCCTGGAGTCGAGCCCCTGGGCGATCGCCGCGGGCGTGGTGCTGCTGATCGCCTTCGTCGCCGTGGAGGCACGCACCCGACACCCCCTCGTGCCCCTCTCCTTCCTCACCCACCGCACCCGGGCCGTGGCGAACGCCGCGACCGTGCTGCTCAGCGCGGCGCTCTCCACCGTGTTCTTCCTGCTCACCCTCTACGTGCAGGACGTCATGGGGTGGGGCCCGTTGAGAGCGGGAGCCGCCTTCCTGCCGTTCTGCGCGGCGCTGCTGCTGGCCGTCTCGCAGACCGCCCGGCTGATGTCCGCCCTCGGCACGAAGCACACCGCGCTGGTGGGGCTGGCCTGCACGGCACTGGGCCTGGCCTGGCTGGTCCGACTCCCTGACGAGGGCGGCTACGCCGTCGACGTACTGCCCGGGATGGTCGGCGTCGCCGCGGGCATGGGAATCGGCCTGATCGCGCTCCAGAACGCGGCGCTGCTCGGTGTCACGGAACACGACGCGGGCACCGCCGCGGGCGTGCAGCGCTCGGTCGACCAACTCGGCGGTGCGCTCGGGTTGGCCGTGTTCGTGGGTGTCGCCTTCGGTGCGGCGGGGGTCGACGGTTTCCGCACCGCCTTCCTGTGGGCGCTGATCGGGGTGATCACCGCAGCGGTCGGGCTGGGCCTGGCCGCCCGCGAAGACGAACCGGCTTGACCGGCTGATGGACTGACGGCTCACCAGTTCGAAGGCGGGGCCCCGGGTGTAGGACGTCCTGCACCCGGGGCAACCGTGCACCGATGTGCCCGCGGACGGGTCGCCAGATGCGGATGGCGGTGGAGGCCCGCGCGTTCGCCTCCAGCTGACCGCTCCGCCCCGAACGGGAACGGCTCAGGGCCGCGCCCGGCCGCCGGCCGTGGGCCAGTCCCATCACGGTCAGCTCGGGCCACTGGCCGAGTCACCGCGCCACCTTGGCCTCGTACACCGTGCGCGGTGCGAGTACCGGGTTCGGACGGACGACGAGGTTGAACACGTCCGACAAGCCGTGCGGTGCGTACACGCGCCACCGGCCGTCCGGCTCCACCCGCACTCCCAGACAGCAGGTCGTGGCGGCGAAGCTGTCGATGGCGGCTTCGGTGGAGGCGTACGGCGGGCACGCCGCCTTGAACTTCTCCTCGTACCAGAGGTGAACCCGGGCCTCGTTCCGGATCTCGACCTCGACCGGTAGGTCGGCGAACACCCGTCGGCCGGCTTGGATCACCGCGTCCTCCGCTTCCCAGGACAGATCGCGGTCAGTGAGGGGTCGACCACCGTGTGCGAGAGGGGTCGGGGTGGGCGACCTTCGGCGTGCGGATGCCGTTCGTTCATCTGGCGGCCGCCCCGAGGCCCATGAACGCGCGTTCAGTGTGGATGAACGCGCGTTC
Organism: Streptomyces sp. NPDC059816; assembly: GCF_042732055.1. Lineage (NCBI taxonomy): Bacteria > Bacillati > Actinomycetota > Actinomycetes > Kitasatosporales > Streptomycetaceae > Streptomyces > Streptomyces sp. NPDC059816. Next base: position 244,112 of record NZ_JBHWIQ010000009.1, on the reverse strand, counting down.
ATCCCTCCATCGAAGGGGCCCGGCGCCATGAGCGACCAGGGCCGGAACGGAACGAAACGATGCGCAAGACCATCCCGGCCGCCGTTGCGACGCTGGCCACCGTGCTGATCGCCACCGGGTGCAGCTCGCCGTCCGAGGCGAGTGGTTCGGGCGGCTCGGAGAGCCTCGTCGTCTACAGCAACTCGGTGTCCGACGGACGCGGCGAGTGGCTCGAGAAGGAGGCCGAGAAGGCGGGCCACACCCTCCAGTTCGTCGACCTCGGCGGTGGTGACGTCCAGAACCGACTGCTCGCCGAGAAGGCCAACCCGGTGGCGGACGTCACCTTCGGCCTCAACAACGTGTACTTCGAGAAGCTCAAGGAGGCGGGGGTCCTCGACGCCTACACCCCCGCCTGGTCCGAGGAGGTCGACGCCTCGCTCGGGGACGCCGAAGACAAGCAGTTCTGGCCCATCGTGCGCGAGCCGATCATGCTGGTGTACGACAAGGCCGCCTACCCCGACGCGGCCCAGGCCCCGTCCGACTGGCCGGACCTGTGGACCGAGCAGGAGTTCCGGAAGGACTACGAGGTACCCACCGAACTCGGCGGTGCCACCACGCAGATGGTGTTGGCCGGCATCCTCAGCCGCCACCGCGACGACCGGGGCGACCTCGGCATCAGCCAGGCCGGTTGGGACGCCGTCGAGTCCTACTTCGAGCACGGTGTGCCCTCCGTGCCGAACACGGACCTGTACGCGCAGATGGCCGCCGACAAGGTCGCCGCGGGCCAGATGTGGTTGTCCGGAAAGGCCACCCGCGAGGAGCAGTACGGGATCGAGACCGAAGCCGTCCGACCGAAGACCGGCGTTCCGATGGTGGTCCAACACGTCGGACTGGTGAAGGGGACCGAGAAGGCCGACGCGGCGAAGGAGTTCATCGACTGGTTCGGCAGCGCGGACGTCCAGGCCGCCTGGTCCGCAAAGTTCCACACCGCGCCGACGAACGAGGGCGCACTAGCGGGGGCGGACGCCGAGGCGGTCGAGGTCACCGACTCCTTCACCGAGCAGGACATCGACTGGTCGTTCGTGGCGGGCAACCTCGACCGGTGGACCGAGAAGATCGAACTCGAGTACCTCCCCAACTGACCCCGCTGCCCGGGCGGTCGGTCTCCGCTGTCCGTCGCCCTCGACCCGGCCCAAGGACCACTATGATCACCTTTGATGACGTTTCGGTGAGGTTCGGCACCTTCGAAGCGTTGCCCTCCTTCTCCCTCCACATCGCGGAGGGGGAGTTCTTCACCCTGCTCGGACCCTCCGGATGCGGGAAGAGCACGGCGCTGCGCGCGGTCGCCGGGTTCGTGGACCTCAGCGCCGGGGACGTCCTCGTCGGCGGCAAGAAGGTCACCCACCTGCCGAGCGGCAAGCGCGAGGTGGGGATGGTCTTCCAGAACTACGCGCTGTTCCCCGGGATGAACGTGCGCGAGAACATCGCCTTCGGGCTGCGCGCGCAGAAGCGGCCGGGCAGCGAGATCGACCGGCGGGTCAACGAGATCGCGGACCAGGTCGACCTCTCCCAGGAACAGCTCGTCAAGGGGGTGGCGGAACTCTCCGGCGGTCAGCAGCAGCGCGTGGCGATCGCGCGCGCCCTGGTCATGCGGCCCAAGGTGCTGCTCCTCGACGAGCCGCTGTCCAACCTCGACGCGAAGCTGCGCCGCCAGCTGCGCAGTCAACTCAAGGACCTTCAGAGCCAGTTCGGGATCACCACCGTCTACGTCACCCATGACCAGGACGAGGCCCTGTCGATGAGTGACCGCATCGCGGTGCTCGACCGGGGGCGGATCGAGCAGGTCGGGACGCCCGAGGAGGTCTACGAACGGTCGGCGAGCGAGTTCGTGTGCACGTTCATCGGTGAGGTCAATCGGCTGAGCCCGCGGCTGGTGGGTGCCCTCGCCGCCCGTGGCGCCCCGGAACTCGACCCCGCCGAGTCCACCTACGTCCGGATCGAGAAGATCGGCCTGGTGCGGGAGGGGCAGTCGCACGGGGGGCCGTCCGTCCGCGGGACCGTCATGTCGCGCACCTACCACGGGACGCACAGCGTGTACCGCCTGCGCACCGAGCACGATGAACTGCGGGCCGTACTGAGGGACGGCGACGGGCCGCACATCGCGGTGGGTCAGGAGGTCGACCTCGTCTTCGACCCGGCGTCCCTGATGCGGTACCGCGGTGCGTCGGCGGCCGGGGGGCGGGGATGAGCCGCGCACTGCGGACGATGCTCCGCTCGCCCGTGGTCGTCGTCGCGGGGGTGGCCCTGGCGTGGTTCGTGTTCACCTTCCTGATCTATCCGAACGCGGTGCTGCTGAAGGAGGTCTTCGCACCCGGGGGCTCCTTCAGCGGTCGCGCCTTCCAGAAGCTCTGGTCGTCCGAGCGCGCGCTGGACTCGTTGCGCAACAGCTTCGTGCTGGCGGCCGTCCTGACCGTCACGGTGAACGTGCTCGGGGTGTTCATCGTCCTCGTCACCCGCTACTTCGCGGTCCGCGGCGCGCGTCTGCTCTGGCTCGGGTACGCGACGACCCTCGTCTACGGCGGTGTCGTCGCCGTCTCGGGGTACTCCTTCGTCTACGGCGAGACCGGCTTCGTGACGCGGCTGCTCCTGCGGGTGGCCCCGGGGTGGGATCCCGCGTGGTTCTCGGGGATGTTCGCGGTCGTGGTGGTGATGACCCTCACCGGCACCGGGTACCACATGCTGTTCCTGTCCTCCGCCCTCGCCCGGCTCGACTACCAGACCATCGAGGCGGCCCAGCAGTTGGGGAGTTCACCGTGGCGCATCCTGCGCACGATCGTGCTGCCCGTGCTCAGACCGACCCTGTTCGCGGTCACCGTCCTGACGTTCCTCGGCGGGCTGGCGGCCTTCGCCGCGCCCCAGGTCCTCGGCGGCCGGGAGTTCCAGACGATCACCCCGATGATCCTGACGTTCTCCGGCAACCCGGGCTCCCGCGACCTGGCCGCCACCCTCGCCCTGGTCCTCGGGCTGGCCACGCTGCTGCTGCTCGCCGTGCTGAACCGGCTCCAGGCGCAGGGCACGTACTTCTCGGTGTCGAAGGTGTCCACGGCGCTGACGAAACAGCGCATCGGCCGTCCGGTGGCGAACGCGGTCGTCCACCTGCTCGCCTACGCCCTGTTCGTGGTGTACCTCGTCCCGCCGCTGCTGATCGTGCTCTTCTCGTTCACGGATGCCGCGACGATCGCCTCGGGCGACCTCGGTGCGAGCAGTTTCACCCTCGCCAACTACGAGCGGGTGCTGACGGACGCGGCGGCGTCCTGGCCGTTCGTGGTGAGCGTGGGGTACGCGGCGGTGACCGCGGTCGTCGTCCTCGGGATGATGCTGTTCGTCGCCCGGATCCTCCAGAAGTTCGTCAACGCCGTCACCGTCACCGTCGAGTACCTGCTGCACATCCCCTGGGTGCTGCCGAGCACCCTGACGGCGCTGGGGCTGATCATCACGTACTCCGTGCCCCGACTCCCGGTGGGCGGGACGGTGTTGAGCGGAACGGTCGGCCTGCTGGCCGTCGCGTACGTCACGGCCAAGATCCCGTTCACCTTGCGCATGCTCAAGGCCGCCTACGCGAGCATCCCGGTCTCCCTGGAGGAGGCGTCGGCCCTCCTCGGCGCCGGTACGCTGCGCACCTACCGTCGGGTGCTGCTGCCGTTGGTCCTCCCGGCCGCGGCAGCCGTCAGCGCACTGAACTTCACCAGTCTGCTCGACGACTACGACACGGCCGTCTTCCTCGCCCACCCGCTCTACCAGCCGCTCGGCATCACCATCCAGAACGCCGCGCGGGGCGAGGGCACCAGCGACGCCACGGCCCTGACCTTCGTCTACACCGTGCTGCTGATGGTCATCTCCTCGCTCGCCATGTGGTTCGTGTACGGCCGCAACAGCGGCATGGGGAAGCGGCGTTCAGGCCGATGGCGACGGCGTCGGCCCACGCCCTCCGGCGTGCGGGCCACCACCACTGCCACCACCGCTTCGACGGCGTCCACCGTCTGAGGGAAGGAACCTCCCCCGTGTTCGGACAGATGCAGTACCGGAACGTCAACGCGCTGTTCAACGCCCACCTCGCGCAGCGCACCCCGCTGATCGCGGCGCACCGCGGTACGGGGCTGGGCAACGTCCAGGAGAACACCGCCGACGCCGTGGAGGCGGCCCTGCGGCAAGGCGCCGACATGGTCGAGTTCGACGTCGTCCGATCGGCCGACGGCGTGTTCTTCCTCCTCCACGACGGCTACGAACGTCATGCGTTCGACCTCGACGTCGATCTGCGCACCCTGCGGGCCGAGGAGATCCGGGCCCTGCGGTACCGCTGGACCCGCCATGACGCCCCGGTCACGGAACTGGGTGCCGTGTTCGAGCGGTTCCGCGGTGAGGTGCTGTTCAACGTGGACCGGTCGTGGTGGTACTGGGACGACCTGTTGCCGTTCGCCGACCGCTACGACATGGCCGGGCAACTCGTCCTCAAGAGCCCCGTGGAGGAAGTGTGGTTGGAGAAACTGCGACGGCATCCCGTCAAGTACCCGTTCATCCCGATGGCGCGCTCACTGGCGGACGTGGACGCCGTGCTCGGTGACCCCGACGTCAACCTGGTGGGCGTCGAACTCCTCGCCATCGGCGAGGACGACGCGTTGGCCCGTCCCTCCGTCGTCCGGGACCTGCACGGGGCGGGGCTGGTCTGCCTCCTCAACGCACTCAACCTCGCGAACGGCGTGCCCCTCTTCGCCGGTCACGACGACCACACCTCCGTCTTCGGTGACCCGGACGACGGCTGGGGGTGGCTCATGGAACACGGTGCGGACATCATCCAGACCGACTGGCCGGATCTCCTGGCCCGCTACCGACAGCAGGTCCGCGGCACCCTCCCGCGGCAGTACCACCGTCGCAGCGAACCGGCCGCGCGGGCGCGGCGGACGGGGTGAGCAGGTGCGACCGCGTTCCGAGTCCGACGGCGCGTCCCCGCTGAGGGTCACCATGGAGACCGTCGCCGCTGCGGCCGGGGTCTCCCGGGCGACCGCCTCGCGCGTGTTCTACGGCTCGACGCCGGTGACCCCGCGCACGAGGGACGCGGTGTACGCGGCGGCGGAGCGCCTCGGGTACGTCCCCAACACGATGGCCCGCTCACTGGCCGCGCACGGTTCCGACGTCCTGGGCCTGCTGGTGCGCGACCCGACCAACCCCGCGTACGGTCTGCTGTTCAGCGAGTTGCAGGCCCGGGTCAGCGGGGCCGGCCTCCAGATGGTGACGGTGGCGCCCTCCCGGAACGAGGGCGCCCAGTACGAACGTCACGCGCTCAACCGGCTGCTCGGGCTACGCGTCGGCGGCATGTTCGTGGCCACCGGAGTGATCCGCGCCCACATGTTGGAACCGTTCCTCGACCTCGTGCCGGTCGTCGTGGTCGGACGGCCGGAACCCCATCCGCGCATCCACAGCGTGTCCTACGACGAGGACGACAACGCGGCGCAGCTCGCCGACGCCGTCGGGGCGCAGGGGCACCGCTGCGTGGCGGTGGTGACGCCCAGTGCCGACAACTCCGTGCCCGAGCACCGGCGCGGCGTGGCGATGGCCCGCCGGCTGCGTCAGCACGGCATCCGGGTGCACCGGATCGACTCCCCCACGTTCGGGCGGGCCGAGGAGGGCGGACGCGAGGTCATCGACCTGTACCGTGCGGGCCGGATCACCGCGGCGATGTTCCCCTCGGACTGGCGTCTGCTCGCCTTCCTCCCCCTCGCCCAGGCGGCGGGCGTCCGGGCCCCCGAGGACCTGTCGCTCACCGGGTGCGACGGGATCCTGCCCGGCATCGACCTGTTGGGGTTCACCACCGTGCGCATCCCGGTGGAGCGGGCGGCGGGGCGCGCGGTGGAGGTGATGCGGGCCCTGCGGGACGACCGGGTCCGGACGCCCGCCGCACAGGAACTGCTGCCCGGCGTCTTCGTGCCCGGCCGCACCCTCGGACCGGCGCCGGGGACCGCTCGGTGAGGTCCGTCCAGGGGTGATCGAGACGATGGACCGGAATGCATGTGATCAAGCGCACATATCGCCCGATTCAAGCTCAACCCCCGCAATGCATAGACATGTTGCACCCCGCGAATCCCCTCGCGCCTCACACGGCACCCGACCCCACACCCCTACGGACATAAGGTAAGCCTTACCTAACTAACACCTTCCCTGTCCGGAGGTTCGTCATGCCCGCCCCCGTGCCACCCCTGCCCGACGGCTCCCCAGCACCTCGCGAAAGCACCCGGAGGAGCACCGATCGGCGCGGCCTCCTGAAGTTGCTCGGCGCCGGGGGCGTGGCCGTGGCCGCCGGTGGTGCGCTCGCCGGCTGCTCGTCCCGCGAAGTGCAGGACGGGAAGGGCACCGCACCGAGCGGTTCGGCCGGGTTCACGGTGACGGACCAGCGCGGGGTGAAGGTCTCCTTCGACGGTCCCGTCTCCAAGATCGCCACCACGGTCATCCCCTCGCCGTCGATCCTCGCCGCGGTGGACGGCGGTGTCGACCGGATCGTCGGCATCAACGAGTCGACCCTCGTCGCCAACAAGCAGGGCATCTTCGGCGAGATGTTCCCCGCTTCCACGAAGACCCGGACCGTGTCCGGAAGCGATTTCGTCCCCAACGTGGAGACGCTGCTCTCACTCAAGCCCGATGTCGTGATCCAGTGGGGGGACATGGGCGACGAGGTCATCGCCCCCCTGGAGAACGCCGGCTTCAAGGTCATCGGGTTGACGTACGGCACCCAGGAGAAGCTGGAGACCTGGATCTCCCTCTTCGGCAAGCTCACCGGGAACGCGAGCCGCGCCGACGACCTCGTGTCCTGGATGCACGCGGAGAAGACCGCGGTGAGCGCGCTCGTCCGCGGGCAGCAGCGAACGGGCCAGAAGGTGCTGTACCTGCGCGCCGCCGCCGACGGGTGGACCTCGTACAACGGCAGCGGCTACATGAACTTCTGCACGGAGCTGGTCGGCGGGGTCAACCCGGCCAAGGACCTGAAGGCGGCGAGCCCGCAGGTGTCCACGGAACAGATCCTGGAGTGGGACCCCGACGTCATCCTGCTCAGCGCCTTCGACGAGAAGCCGCCGGCCGCGTTGTACGGCGACGCGAAGCTCGCCCGGGTGCGGGCGGTGCGCGACCGGCGCGTGTACAAGATCCCGCTGGGCGGATACCGGTGGGACCCGCCGTGCGCCGAGTCCCCCCTGATGTGGCGGTGGATGGCACAGGTCCTGCACCCGTCGACCGCCGGCGCAGGCGGACTCCGCGCCCAGCTCACCAGTGCGTTCGACCGGCTCTACGGCTACCGGATCTCCCCCGCCCAGGTGGACGACGTCCTCCGGCTCGACCTCAACTCCAGGAGCAGCGGCCATGACGGCTTCCGCGCCTGAACGCACGGTGGACGCGCGCGGGGACCGGCCGTCCCGTACGTGGACCCGCGGCCTGCCCCTGCTGGGCGCGGTGTGTCTGCTCGTCGCCCTGGGTGCGCTCGCCGTGGGGCGGTACGTGGTGCCGCCGGGCGAGATCGTGCGGATGCTGCTCGGGCAGGTGGTCCCGGTCGGCCAGACCTGGACGGCCACCGAGCAGACCGTGGTGCTCGACGTCCGGCTGCCCCGGCTGATCCTGTCGGTGCTCGTCGGCGGCGCGCTGGCGCTCGGCGGCGCGGCGCTCCAGGGCGTGTTCCGCAACCCGCTGGTCAGCCCCGACGTCATCGGCGTCTCTTCGGGGGCGTCCTTCGGCGGGGTGCTCGCCCTGGTGCTGGGGCTCGGCTCGGTCGGCCTGGTCAGCAGTGCCTTCGTCTTCGGGCTGGCGGCGCTGGCGGTGGTCCTGATGATCGGACGGCTCTCCATCGGCTCCCCGTTGTTGATGATCGTGCTCGGCGGCACCGTCACCGGCGCCTTCTTCGCCGCACTGGTCTCCTTCACCACCTATGTCGCGGACCCCTACTCGGAGTTGCCGTCGATCGTGTTCTGGCTGCTGGGCAGCCTGTCGACCGCCGACTACGGAAAGGTCGTGGTGGCTGCCGTGCCCATCGTGGCGGGTGCCGTGGTGGTCCTGGTGCTGCGGTGGCGGCTCAACGTCCTCTCCTTGGGCGACGAGGACGCCCAGGCCCTCGGGGTGCCGCCGCGCACCACCCGGTTGTGGCTGCTCGCGGCGGTCGCCCTGATGACCGCCGGCGCGGTCGCCGTCTCCGGGCTGATCGGCTGGGTCGGGTTGGTGGTGCCGCACCTCGCCCGGCTCTGGGTCGGCACCGACCACCGGATCCAACTGCCGGCCGCGTTCCTCGTCGGCGGCGCCTACCTCACCCTCGTCGACACCCTGTCGCGCACCGTCACCGAGGCCGAGATGCCCCTGGGGATCCTCACCGCCGTCATCGGTGTCCCCTTCTTCGTCGCGATCCTGGCCCGCTCCCGCAACCGACTGTGGACGACCGAATGATCCAGGCCCGTTCCCTCGGCTACCGCTACACCCGCGAGGACTTCGTCTTCCGCGAGGTCACCGTCGCCGCCCACGAAGGCCGCGTGCACGCCGTGCTGGGGCCCAACGGCCGTGGCAAGACGACCCTGTTGCGCTGTCTCGCCGGGCTGCTCACCCCCACGGAGGGGACGGTGGCCAGCGACAGTCCGGTGTCGTACGTACCGCAGTCGCACAGCACCGCCTTCTCCTACCCCGTCGCCGACATGGTCCTCATGGGGCGCTCCCGACAACTCAAGGCGTACGCGTCGCCGGGGCGCCGTGACCGACAACTCGCGGACGAGGCCCTGGAGCGCGTCGGCATCACCGCCATGCGCGACCGGGACTACGCCCACCTCAGCGGCGGTGAACGGCAACTGGTGCTGATAGCAAGGGCGTTGACAGCACAGTGCCGGATCATGGTGTTGGACGAACCGGTGTCCGCCCTGGACCTGCGCAACCAGGCCCGGGTCCTCACCCTGTTGCAGTCGCTCGCCGCGGACGGCATGGGCATCACGCTCACCACCCACCACCCCGACCACGCCCTGCACCTCGCCGACGACGTCACCCTCGTGCTCGGCCCCGAGGACGTGCGGACCGGCCCCGCCGCCGATCTCCTCACCGCCTCCACCCTCACCGAGGTGTACGGCCTCCCCGTCACCACCCCCCGGGCCGACGGCCCGCGCGGACCACGCACCCTCGTCGTTCCCGATCTGGGGCCCGAACGCCCCACCAGCACCGCTGAAGGCGCCCCATGAACGGCTCCCCCGCTCCCGACGCTCCCCCGCCGCGCGAACCCGCGCCACCCATCCTCAAAGCGACGATGGGCCGCTCGACGGTCGACCGCACGGTCCCCGACCGACCGGTCCCCACCTTCGACCTCTACGAGCTGACCGCCGCCCGTCTCGACGGCTGCCGCGGGCTGATCCTCTCCCTCGACTGCGACCAGGTCTTCCTCAGTGAACGGGCCGACCTGCTCGCCGACTGGGTGCGCGGGGGCGGCCGCGTCCTCGTCAACGGGCACGTCAACCGGCCCTTCCTCCCGGGCCTCGCACCCTGGCGACGTCTCGACCACCGGGGTCCGCGTGACCTGCGGATCACCCCGGTGACCCCGCACCCGATCTGGGCGGGCGTCGACTTCGACGAACTCCTCTACCGCACCGGGGTCCCCGGCACTCCCACCGGCGAGGAACTCGCGCGCGTCGGCGTCGCCGGCTTCTACGGACGCGGCTACCACGGTGCGCTGCCCGAGGACGCGACGGTCATCAACGGCATCGGCCCGTACCGGCTCCCGATCGACATCAGTTACCCCCTGGGCGCCGGGGCGGTCCTGGCCCACGCCGGGAACGACCTGCTGTCCTTCAGCGACCACGACCGCACGACCCGCCACCTCGGGGCGCGGCTGCTCCACTGGCTGGAGGGACCCCGATGAGCCCCGGGCCCGCCCGTCTGGGCATCCTCCACGGGGGCAGCTCCTTCCAGCTCGCCACCCTGGACGACCCCGCGGTCCGCCTCTGGCGACCGCGCGCCCACTACCTGCCCGAGCTCGCCGCGGGTGATCTCGCGGACCTGGACGTCCTCCTCGTCTGCGACCGGCTGCACGGCGCCCGACTCGCCGCTGCCGCACCCGAGGTCCTCACCGTCGCGGAGCGCGGCGGCACGGTGATCGTCCTGGGGGAGAACGAGATCACGCCCTGGCTCCCCGGGCTGCGGTCCCACCGTCCGGCGGAGACCGACTTCTGGTGGTGGCGCACCGGCGCGGACCCGGGGGTGCGGCGGCGTTCTCCGGACCACCCCGCCTGGCGGCACCTCAGCGAACGCTCGGTCCGCTGGCACTACCACGGCCTCCTCCGCCCTCCGGAGGGAGCCAGCGTCCTGGCCCTGACCGAGAAGGAGGGCCCGGGTCCCGCGGAAGTCCTCCTCTACGAGGACCGCGTCTCCACCCCGGGCCGTCTCGTCGTCACCACGATGGACCCGGTCTACCACCACGGTTCCGCCTTCATGCCCGGTGCGACGCAGCTCCTGTACGGGCTGCTCGGCTGGACCATGGGCGAAGCGGGTGCGCCGACGGCTCCCGGCGGGGCACCGTAGCGCCGGCCCCGTACCGCACGAGGCATCCCCGGGCGGGATCGCCGTCCGGGGGTGCCTCCGTGCTGCGCGCTACCGGCGGTCGGAGCGGCGCTCAGTCGCCGGTGTTGGTCGCCCACACGGGGCGACGACTGCTGTCGTAGACGACGACGTTGCCGTCGTCCTGCACGGCGAGGTAGGCGCCCTTGTTCCAGGTGCCGGCCGCCCAGACGGCCCGGCCGGCGCTGTCGTAGACGACGAAGTTGCCGTCCTCCTGGAAGACGGCGCAGTTGCCGCGGCTCCACGTGTTGGGAGCCTGCCACGCGGCGCGGCCGTCCTTGTAGAGGACGAAGTTGCCGTCCTCCTGGAGGCGCAGGACCGCCCGGCCGTTGCCCGAGGTCCACGCCTGGTTCTTACAGATCGTCGCCCGCGGGCGGATGATGGTGTCGCTGGTGGGGCGTGCGTTCACCGCCCGCTCGGCGGCGGAGACCGTCGCGACCGTACCGGCCGGAGCCAGCGCGGTCACCGCGTGGGCGCTCCCCGCACCGGCGAGGGCCAGCACCGCCGCCACGGCACACATCACTGAACGCGTGTTCATCGCAACCACTCCTTCAACAGATAGCGCCCGAAGTGAGCACAAGTTTCGCTATGCACACAAAGAATCACCATCTGTGACGGATGTGTCGAGGGGTTCCCACGAGCCCCACTCCAACGAGCGACCCTGGCCGCGACGCGCGACTGCGGACCGCGTTCGGCTCAGAGGCCGAGGCCCAGCATCGCCACGGGCATGGGGAGCGGGGGCTCCTCGGGAAGCGCCGGGGGGTCCTCGCCCCGATCGGTGTGGGTGGCCGGAACGGCGCGCAGCACTCCGATGCCGCCCGCGGCCCACGGTGCGTCCGTCGACTGGAGGGACAGCGTCACCCGCTGGCCGCCCAGAGTGGTCTCCAGTTGCCCCGTGTCGTTCGTCTGCATGGCGGATCCGCCTCCGTCGAAGGGCACGAGCCGGGGTTCCGGCTCTTCATCCCCCTACGGACGGCGGTCGCGGAAGGTTCCCCTCCGCGGCCGGGCGGTGAGCATGCCCGGCGCACGGGGGCGTGGCGGCAGCTCCTGGACACCGAGTGCACGCGGTGCGTGTCGACCGGTACCCGCTCCGTCGAGGAAGCCTTGGCCGAGGCCCTCCTCGGGGCGACAACCTCCGCCGTTCGCCGTGTAATGGTGAAGAGAGATGCATGTCCCACGAGAGGAAGGACGTGTCATGGCGAAGGACGAGAAGGCCCGCGCGAAGGCGCAACAGATCAAGGGCAAGGTCCAGAAGGGGGCAGGACACGCCGTGGGCAACGAGCGCTTGGCCGCCGAGGGCAGGTCCAAGGAGGCGGAAGGGCACGCCCGAGCGGCCAAGGAGAAGGCCAAGGACGCCTTCAAGCCGTAGCCGCGCAGTCCGTGGCCTTGCAGTTCGTAGGACCTCTGACCCGGTGGAACTCCGGTGCTGGAAAGAGGCGTACTCCGTTGTGATTCCCACCAACCGTACTTTTACGCGGAGTTCGGAATCCCATGGGTCGACGGGGGTGTGGATCTGCGATACATCAGTGATCGCTGCGCCAACTCGTCCACCGCGGTCCAGGTGGTCGAGGTATTCGAGGCATTCGAGGAGAAAGCCGAGAAGGATGCCGGTGTCCCCGGGTGGACAGCGGGGCGGGATTCCCTCGAAGGGCAATTCCCTTCGCGTGCGCGCCCTTTATCGAGGGCGGGACGGCCGGCGGCGATCGCAGGCAGTGCACGCATGACGCGTCGCCCGTGGAGGAACCTCCACGGGCGACGCGTCGTACGGCGGCCGGTCAGCCCTGGCGGGCGATGAGGCTCGCCGGGCGCAGGTCCGTCCAGTGCTCTTCCACGTACGCCAGGCACGCATCGCGCGTGTCCTCGCCGAAGACGGTCCGCCACCCGGCCGGCACTTCGGCGAAGGACGGCCACAGCGAGTGCTGGTTCTCGTCGTTGACCAGGACCAGGAAGCCGCCCTCCGGGTCTTCGAACGGATTGGTGGTCATGCGGGGGTCACTCCTCGTGGACGTGCGGTGGACAACGTGGACGACTGCTCGTGAGGTGGGGGGAGCCTCAGCGGACCGAACCGATGCCGTCGGCAACGGGCTCGGGCTCGCCCTCGGCGGACTCCGCACCGCGCTCGACGATCGAGTCCAGGATCTCACCGACCCGGACCGCGATGTTGGAGAGCAGCGACGAGGTGATGCCGTGGGTGTGCTCGGTGCCGCCCTGGAGGTAGATGCCGCACCGCACTTCGGGTTCGGTGGCGAGGCGGTAGTCCCGCTCGACCCGGGCACGCCCCTGGTCGTCGCGGTGGCAACGCTCGGCGACCTCACCGAGGACTCCGAAGGGGTCCACCGGGCTGTAGCCGGTGGCGAACACCACGACATCGGCCTCCAGGGTCGTGTCCTCCCCCGTGACGGAGGAGGTGGCGGTGGCCCGGACCTTGTCGCCCACCTCTTCGACGCCGGTGAGCCGCGACATGTTGAGGAAGCGCAGCCGCTCGGTGCCGAGGACCTTCTCCTGGTACACCTGCCGATAGAGGTCGGCGATCAAGTCGACGTCGACCACGGAGTAGTTGGTGTTGCCGTGGTAGTCCATCAGTTTGCGCTTGACGTCTTCGGGCGCCGTGAAGTACTCGTCCACCGCGGCGGGGTCGAAGACGCGGTTGGCGAAGCTGCTGTCGTCGGCGGGGCTGTAGCCGTAGCGCGAGAACACCGCGCAGACCTCGGCCTCGGGGAAGCGGCGGTGCAGGTAGGCCACGTTCTCCGCGGCGCTCTGCCCCGCACCGACGACGACGAAGCGGGAGGGGTCGGTGCCTTCGAGGCCGTCGAGCTGGTCGAGCTTCGTCAGCAGCTCGGAGGTGTGCCAGATGTGGTCGCTGCGCTCGATGCCGTCCGGTACGAAGGGCCGCAGGCCGGTGCCGATGACGAGGTTGCGGGCGCGGTGGACCACGGTCTCGGACCCGGAACGGGCCGTCACGTCGAGGTACTCCACCACGCCGTCGCGCACGACGGGTTCGACGGCGATGACCTCGTGGCCGTAGGAGACCATGTCGTCGACCTTCGCCGCGGCCCACTCCAGGTAGTCGTGGAACTCGACGCGGAGCGGGAAGAAGCTCTTGTGGTTGACGAAGTCGACCAGCCGACCCTTGCTCTGGAGGTAGCACAGGAAGGTGTACTCGCTGGACGGGTTGCGCAGGGTGACCAGGTCCTTGAGGAAGGAGACCTGCATCGTGGCGTCGTCGATCAGCATGCCGCGGTGCCAGCCGAAGCTCGGCTGGCGCTCGAAGAAGTGGGCAGTGACGGCATCCTGCCTCTCGACGCGTGCGTTGTGCTCGCTGAGCGCAATCGCCATGGCCACATTGGACGGCCCGAAGCCGATGCCTATGAGGTCATGGATCAGAGGTGCGTCGCCAGGAAGAACCTGTGACATGTCACTCCCATCGTGCGGGACAGCCGCCTGTCAGGCGTGGATGAAATGAACGAGGCGCCGAGCCCGCTCATGGACGCCACGCCCCCGAATTTAGGTAAAGCTAACCTTACTTGAACCGGCCTGTCGACGGGACGGACCGGGCATGTGGCAGATCACATCTCTCAACGGGCCCGAAACTTGGGGACGTTGCACCGTTAGGTAAGGCTTGCTTTACTTGGCGCAGTCATTCGCTCTCCCAAGGAGGAACCCCATGCGGGTCGTCATGTTCGGTTACCAGACCTGGGGGCACCGCACCCTGCAAGCCCTCCTGGACTCCGAACACGACGTGGTGTTGGTCGTGACGCATCCCAAGAGCGAGCACGCCTACGAGAAGATCTGGAGCGACTCGGTCGCCGATCTGGCCGCCGAGCACGACGTTCCGGTCGTGATCCGCAACCGGCCCGACGACGAGGAGCTGTTGCAGCGCCTCAAGGAGGCCGAGCCGGACATCATCGTGGCCAACAACTGGCGCACCTGGATCCCGCCGCAGATCTACGCCCTCCCCCGGCACGGCACGCTGAACGTCCACGACTCGCTCCTGCCGAAGTACGCGGGCTTCTCCCCGCTGATCTGGGCCCTCATCAACGGTGAGCAGGAAGTCGGCGTCACGGCCCACATGATGGACGAGACGCTCGACGCGGGCGACATCGTGGACCAGCGTGCCGTGACCGTGGAGCCCACGGACACCGCCACCGACCTGTTCCACAAGACCGTCGACCTCATCGCACCGGTGACGATAGGCGCCCTGGACCTGATCGCCTCCGGGCAGACCGAGTTCACCCGACAGGACCGCTCCCAGGCCAGTTTCTTCCACAAGCGGGCCGAGGAGGACATCCGCATCGACTGGAGCTGGCCCGCCGACGCCCTGGAGCGACTGGTGCGCGCGCAGTCCGCACCGTACCCGAGCTCCTTCACCTTCCACCGGGGCAAGCGCCTGGAGGTGCTGTCCGCGGTCGTGTCCCAGGGGCGCTACGGGGGCACTCCCGGCCGTGTCTTCTACCGCGAGGGCGACGGGGTGGTGATCGTCGCCGGCGCCGACGCCCGCACCGGACGCAACCACGGCCTGGCGATCACCCGCGTACGGACCGAGGACGGCCGCGAGTTGCCCGCCACCGAGTACTTCACCTCGATGGGCGGCTACCTGACCGGCCGTCCCTGACGGCTCACCCGTTCGACTCGACGGAGCCCCCTTGCACCGCAGGGGGGCTTCCGCGTGCCGCGTGCCGCGCACCGACGGTGCGCGGCACGGCAGGGAACTCAGCTCCCCTTCGGCTGGGTCCGGGGCAGGCGCGTCGCCCCGGCAGCGGCGAGCAGACCGAATCCGAGGACCCACCAGAAGGTGTCGGCGAACGCCCAGGAGACGTCCGCCCCTCGGGCGGCCAACCGGTCCTGCAACACCACGGCGAGCGCCGCGGTGCCCAGCGAACCACCCACGGTGTTGAGCAGGTTGAGCGCTCCCGCCGCACGCGGCAGGTGTGCGGGCTCGATGCGGGTGTAGACGATGTTCATGATCGGCGCGCTGATCATCGCCATGCCGAAACCGCGGACCGCCAACGCCGCGACGATCACCAGGTCCGGTGGCTCGTGGCCGAGTTGGGTGAACGGGACGGTGCCCACGAGGATCAGCGCGATGCCGATGACCACCAGGGACCGGGGTGCCACCTTGTCGATGGCCCGGTTGACCAGGACCGACCCGGCCACCGCTCCCAGCCCCTGCGGGGCCAGCAGCATCCCGGCCTCCCACGCCGACAGGTCGCGAGCCGTCTGGAAGTACAGCGGCAGCAGGAACATCGTGCCGAACACCGAGGCGCCCAGGACGACCAGCGAGAGCGCGGCGGCACCGAACGGCGGTCGGGAGAAGAGTCGGGGGTCGACGAGCGGGGTGCCACGGGTGCGCAACCCGTGCACGAGGAATCCGGCCAGCATCACCGAACCGGCGGACACCCCGATCACGGCGGGCAGGGTGCGCTCGTGGGCGACCTCGGTCAGCCCGTACACCAGCACGGCCAGGCCGGGCGAGAGCAGGAGGGCCCCCCGCAGGTCGAAGGCCGTCCGACGGTCCGACGGCGGTACCACGGGCACGTAACGCCGGGCGAGCAGCACCGCGGCCAGCCCGATCGGCAGGTTGACCAGGAACAGCCAGGGCCAGGACGCCACCCCGAGGATGGAGCCGCCGACCATCGGGCCGAGGACCGGCGACAGCAGCGGAACGACGGCGACGATGCTGATGACCCGGCCGATGCGGCCGGGACCGGCGACGCGGGCCAGCAGGGCTTGTCCGGTCGCGGGCAACAGCCCGCCGCCGAGGCCCTGGATGACCCGGGCGACGATCAGGCTGGGCGCCGACCAGGCCAGTGCGCACAGCAGCGAGCCGAGCAGGAACACCCCCACCGCGACGAGCCAGGTCCGGCGCCCGCCGAACCGGTCGGCCAGCCAGCCGGAGGCGGGCACGGCGGCGACGACGGCCAGCAGGTAGGCGGTGGACACCCACTGGATCTCGGCGACGGAGGCGTTGAACTCCTGCGTCAGGGTGTCGATGCCGACGCTGACGATGGTGGCGTCCACGGTGGCCATGAACGTGCCGAGGACCAGGATGAACGCGATCCGCAACAGTTGTCCGTCGACCCGGTCGGTCGGCGGCGCGGCGTTCTTGCTCATGGACGCTCCAGGAGGTCGAGGACGTCCTCGTCGAGGTGGTTGCCGAGGGACCGCAGGAGGTCGAGCAGTTCTTCGGCCAGCCCGTCGACGTCCACTGCGGACCGGTGCGCGAGCACACCGGTCCAGCCGTCGCCGTCCGGCATGACCGTCAGGGTCACCGGATGGTGGGTGGCCTCGCGGAACCGGGTTCCGACGACCGTGAGCCCGGGGGCGGGTTCCCGGAGGCGGTCCGGGTCGACCGGGTAGTTCTCGAACACCACCAGGCTGTCGAAGAGCCGGTGCCGTCCCGTGCGCCGTTCCAGGTCGGGGAGGGCCACGTGCTGGTGCTCCACCAGGGCCTGCTGGCGGGCCTGGAGGTCCACAAGGGTGTCGGCGAGGGTGCCGGCGAGCCGTGCGCGGACCGGGACCGTGTTGGCCAGCAGCCCGATGATCTCCTCGACGCCCTCCAGCTCCGGGGGCCGGCAGGCAACCATGGCGCCGAAGCAGACGTCGGTGCGGCCGGAGCGCCGGGCGAGCAGCACCGACCAGGCTCCTTGCAGCAGGGTGTTCCTGGTGAGTCCGCGCCGGGCGGCCTGCTGGCCGAGCTCCGCCACCAGGGCCGCGTCGAAGGTGAGGAGCGCGGGCTCCTGCCAGGCCGGTCCGGGGTCGCCGCCGCCCAGGTAGTCGCCCTCGGCCAGCCCGTCCAACTCGGCCGCCCAGACGTCGAGGTCGGGTTCGTGCTCGGCGTGCCAGCGCAGGTAGTCGCCGAACGGCACGGGGGCGGGCAGGTCCGGGGCCTCGCCGCGGACCCGCGCGGTGTAGAGGGCGAACAACTCGGTGAGGATGCGCGGGGCCGACCAGCCGTCGGACAGCAGGTGGTGGCTGGTCATGGCCAGGTCGGCGAGTTCGGGGCCGCGGCGGATCACGGTCAGGCGGAACAGCGGCCCGTCCACGAGGTCGAACGGTTCGGCCAGATCGGCCGCCAACGCTTCCTCGGCCGGCCCGTCGACCAGCCGGAAGTCCAGCCGGGGCGTCTCGGGGATCACCGCGAGGTCGGCCGGGAACACGGCGCCCAGGTTGGGGTGTCGGGCGAGCAGGTCGGTGCCCGCTCCGCGCAGGGCCTCGGGATCGAGCGGGCCGGCCAGGGAGAACGTCGACTGCACGGTGTACGGGTCGGGGCGTTCGGTGCGCGAGTGCCGCAGCATCACCTCCTGGAGCGGGGCGAGCGGCTGCACCTCGGCGACCGGGCGGTCACCGTCGAGGGCCAGGACCTCCGGCGCGGCGGCGGTGCCCAGCAGCGCGCTCCGCAGGTGCTCGGCCAGTTCCTCGACCTCGGCGGCGGTGAACAGCGCGGCGGGCCAGGTGATCCTGACGCCGAGTGCGTCGTCGCGCACCAGGGCGTTGACCATCAGGCTGTGCGGCAGGGGCAGCGCGTCGGTGCCGCCCGAGCCGAGCGGGTCGGCGTCCGGAGGCGCCTGCCAGGGCGTCTCCTCGGCGGGGGCGCCGGGGAACTGACCGAGGTAGTTCCAGGCGACCTCCAGGGGCACCGGGTCCAGCAGGCCCGCCGCGGTGAGGATGCCGTGCCCGAGGCCGTCGCCCTGGGTGCGCAGCCGTTCCCGGACCGCCTGCACGTCGTCGTCGGCGTGCAGCCGGACCGGGTGGACCGCGGTGAACCAGCCGACGGTCTGGGAGAGGTCGACCTGCGTCGGACGACCGTGGCTCTCCAGGGCGACCAGCAGTTCGGGGGTTCCGCGCCAGGCGCGTACCGCACGGGCGAGCGCGGTGAGCAGTACGGCGTCCGGGGTGGTGCGGTGCGCGGCGGGCAGGGTGGTGATCAGGGCGCGGGTCGCGGCGGTGTCGAGCCGGATCTCGTGGTGGGTCGCCGTGGCCACGGTGTCCCGGGCCGGGTCGAGCGGGCGGGTGAGCGCCGGGGTGGCGGCGGTCGTGCCCCGCCAGTGCGGCAGTTCGGCCCGTCGGTCGGCGTCGTGCAGCGAGCGCGCCCAGCCGAGGAACGACTGGCCGTGCCGGGTCAGCTGTCCACCGGAGTGGGCGTGCTGCACGTCGTCCAGGAGCACGCGCCAGGACACGCCGTCGACGACGAGGTGGTGGGCGAGCAGGACGAGTCGGCCCGGACGGGCGGGCCCGGCGTCCACCCACAGCGCGCGCAGCAGCGGACCGGTGCGCGGGTCCATGGCGTCGCGGGCTTCGGCGGTCCAGGAGTCGACCAGGGCCCGCAGGTCGTCGGTCGCGGCCCGTCGGGTCAGTACGTCGGCTCCGGTGACGGCGCCGATCGGGGGGATGCGCAGCACGTGGCCGGCGAGATGGGCGCGGAGCACGTCGTGCCGGCCGAGCACCGCGTCGAGCACGGTGTGCCAGGTGGCCTCGTCGCCGCCGGGCGGGACGCAGATCTCGATCCACTGGCAGAAGCCGTCGGCGGCGGTTCCGGCGCGGCGCAGCAGGTCCCGCATGATCGGGGTGAGCGGTGCGTCGCCGACCGCGGGGGCTTCCTCTTCGACGAGGGTGCGGGCGCGTGCGGCGATCCCGGCGACGGTCTCGCCCTCGAACACGTCCCGCGCGGTCAGGCCGAGTCCGCGCCGTCGGGCGCGGGAGACGACCTGGAGGGAGACGATGCTGTCGCCGCCGATGGCGAAGAAGTCGTCGTCGAGGCCGACGTCGTCGGAGCCCAGGATGTCCTGGAAGACGGTGAGCAGCGCCGCTTCCTCTTCGGTGGCGGGTGCGCGGCGGACGCCGGCGGCGATCTCGGGGGCCGGCAGTGCGGCGGCGTCGAGCTTGCCGCTGGGGCTCAGCGGCAGCCGGTCGATCGGCACGAGCACGGTCGGCACCATGTGGTCGGGCAGTTCCGCGGCCAGGTGGGCGCGGACCCGGGCGGGGTCCAGGTCGGCGTCGTCGGTCGGGATGACGTAGCCGAGGAGTCGGCCCTCGCGCACGATCACGGCGCAGGCACGCACGTCGGGGTGGCGGGTGAGGGCGGATTCGATCTCGCCGAGTTCGACGCGGAAGCCGCGGACCTTGACCTGGTGGTCGACGCGGCCGAGGAAGACGAGCTGTCCGTCGGGCCGCCACCGCACCAGGTCCCCGGTGCGGTACATCCGCTCGCCCGGGGGGCCGTACGGGTCGGCGACGAACGCCGCGGCGGTCAGTGCGGGGCGGCCGAGGTAGCCGCGGGCCAGGCTCGGTCCGCCGAGGTACAGCTCGCCGGTCACGCCGACGCCGACGGGCTGGAGGCCCCCGTCGAGTACGTAGGCACGGACGTTGGGGTCGGGGCGGCCGATGGGCAGCGGTCCCGGGTCGTCCGGGTCGTACCGCCAGAGCGTGGAGTTGATGGTGACCTCGGTGGGCCCGTAGGCGTTGAACAGGGCCCTGCGGCCCTCGCCCCAGCGTCGGGCGAGTTCGGGGTCGAGTCGCTCGGCGCCGACGACGAAGAACACGTCGGGGTGGACCGTGCGGTCGTCGGGCATCGCGGCCAGGAACGACGGCAGCAGGTTCACGCCGGTGACCCGGTGTTCGACGATGTAGTCGAGGAGTTCGTCGCCGGAGACGCGGACCTCCTCGGGGGCGATCACGGAGGTTCCGCCGGAGAGCAGCGGCACCATCGTCTGCCAGAACGCGACGTCGAAGCTGGTCGACGCGAAGTGCAGGTACCGGTCGTGTTCGGTGACCTGGACGACCTCCTCCTGGAGCGCGATCAGGTCGGGCACGCCGCGGTGGGTCACGCCGACGCCCTTGGGGCGCCCGGTGGTGCCGGAGGTGTAGATGACGTAGGCGAGGGCGTCCTCGGTGAGCGTGGCGCGCGCTTCGGCCGGGTCGGTGTCCGGTGCGGAGGCGAGAGTGGCCGGGTCGTCCAGCCGCAGGACGGGGACCGCCCGGTCCACGGGCAGTGCGGCGCCGCTGGTGACCACGGCGGCCGGGGCGATGTCGTCGAACATGTAGGCCAGTCGGTCCTGCGGGTAGCTCGGGTCGAGCGGTACGTACACGGCGCCGGCCTTGGCCACGGCGAACAGGGCCACCGTCATCTCGACGTCGCGTCCGAGCAGGACCGCGACCGGGTCCTGGGGGCGCACCCCGCGGGCGATGAGCGCGTGGGCCAGCCGGTTGGCCCGGCGGTCCAGTGCGTCGTAGGTGAGGCTGCGGTCGCGGCAGACCAGGGCCTCGGCGTCGGGCTTGCGGCGCACCCAGGCGGCGAACTCGTCCAGCCAGTCGCCGCGTTCCTTGGCGGGCACGACCTCGGTGCCGGTGCGCAGCATCCGTGCGCGCTCGTCGGGGTCGAGTGCGGGGATCCGGATCGCCGGCCGGTTGGGGTCCTCGACGATTTCGTGCAGCAGGTGGTGCAGCCAGCGGCCGTAGTCGCGGACGGTGTCCTCGGCGAAGGCCCGCGGCTGGTAGCCGAGGCCGATGGTGATCGCGTCGTCGGGGATCACGATGACGGTGAGCGGGTAGTGGGTGGCGTCGGTGATGTCCACCCCGGCCAGATCGAGGCCGGGTGCGAGCGGGGTGCGCTTCCGGCTGGACAGCGGGAAGTTCTCCATCACCAGCATGGTGTCGAAGAGTTCGCCGATGCCGACCGCCCGCTGGATGTCGGGCAGGCCGACGTGGTGGTGTTCGGCCAGGGCGACGCTGTCCGCGTGCACGTCCGCCATCAGGTCCCGCGCGGTGCGGTCCTGGGTGTGGCGGACGCGTACCGGGATGGTGGTGCCGAGCTGGCCGATCATCGACTCGACTCCGTCGACCTCGGCGGGGCGTCCGGACACCGGGCAGCCGAAGACGACGTCGCGGCGGCCGGTGAGTCGGCCGAGGAGCAGGCCCCAGGCCGTCTGGAGCACGGTGGTCAGGGTGACGCCCTGTTCGCGGGCGAAGCCGCGCAGCCGGTCGCTGAACTCCCGGCCGAGGTCGACGCTCACGCGGCCGGGGCGCTCGATGCCGGTCTCGGTGCTGGCGGGTGCCAGTCGGGTGGCGTCGTCGACGCCGGCGAGCGCGTTCCGCCAGGCGTCGAGGGAGGCTCCGTGGTCCCGGTCGGCCAGCCAGCGGAAGTACTCCGACAGCGGCGGGGCGACGGGGGCGGCGGGGCCGCCGCCGAGTTCGGCGTAGAGGGCCAGCAGGGTGCGGCCGACCAGCGGCATCGACCAGCCGTCGAGCAGGGCGTGGTGGTTGGTGATCACCAGTCGGTGTTCGGCGGGGCCGACCCGGGAGAGCAGGAAGCGGATCAGGGGCGGCCTGGCCGGGTCGAACGGGCGCTCCAGATCGGCGCGGGCCGCCTCCGGGAAGGCATCGTCGCGCCGCCACTCCAGGGCGACGTCGGCGGGGATCACCTGCACCACGCCGTCTCCGGCGGGGGCGAGGTACACGCGCAGTGCGGGGTGACGGCGCAGCAGTTCCCGCGCCGCCTCGGCCATCCGGTCCGGGTCCAGTTCACCGACCAGGGTGGTCAGGGCCTGGACGACGTAGACGTCGGTGTCGTGGTCGTCGCGGACCAGGGTGTGGAAGGAGAGGCCGACCTGCAAGGGGGTGGCGGGCAGGACGTCGGCGATGCGGCCGACGCCGTCGGCGCCTTCGAGGGCGTCGACCGCGGCTTGGTCGAGGTCGACCAGCGGCAGGTCCGAGGGGGTGAGGCCGCCCGGGTCGTCCAGTGCGTGGGCGACGAGCGCGTCCAGCGCCACGGCCCAGGCGGTCTGGAGGGCCGCCACGGTTTCGGTGCCGAGCACGGCGGTCGCGGCGGTCCACTCGACGGCGAGCCGGGGCGTGCCCTCCTCGTGGACGAAGCAGTTGAGGGCCAGTACCTGTTCCAGGGCCTTGGCGTGGGGTTCGGTCACCGAGAAGGCGTCCTGCTCGGGCAGTTGCCAGCCGGTGCCGGGCAGCGAGCCGAACCGGCCGAGGTAGTTCAGCAGCACGTCCGGCGGCGGGACGGCGGACAGTTCGGGTCCGGCCGTCGGGTCGAGGGTGCGCAGGACGCCGTAGCCGACGCCGCCGTCGGGGACGCCGCGCTTGGCCTCCTTGGCCGCGCGCAGGACCTGCCCCACGTCGCCGGCGGTGGGTACGCGGACGGGGTACTCGCTGGTGAACCAGCCGACCGTGCGCGCCAGGTCGAGGTGTTCGCGGCCGTGGCCCTCCATGGTGACGGTCACGGCGTCGCCGCGCACGCCCCAGGCCCGTAGGGCGAGGACCAGTGCAGCCAGCAGCACCTCGTCGACGCCGGCGCGGTAGGCGGCGGGCAGGGTGGTCAGCAGCGCTTCGGTGGCTTCGGACGAGGCGAGGGTGACCGACTGGTGGGCGGTGGCCACGGTGTCCCGCTTCTGGTCCAGCGGTCGGGCGCCCAGCCGGGGCGCGGCGTCGAGTGCGGCGCGCCAGTAGTCGAGTTCGCCGCGGCGGGCGCCGGAGCTCCCCTGTTCGGCGAGGAGCGTGGCGTGGCGTCGCCAGGAGGCGCCGACGGGGTCGAGGGCTCCGCCGGTGCAGGCCGTGTGCAGGTCGGGCAGGAGGATGCGCCAGGACACGCCGTCCATGGCGAGGTGGTGGACGACGACGACCAGCCGGTCCGGGGTGGCGTCGTCGGTGCGGAGCAGGGCGGCCCGCAGCAGGTCGCCGGAGCGGGGGTCGAGTTCCCCGGCGAGGCGGTGGGCGAGGGCGGTGACGTCCTCGCCGCGGGTTTCGCTGACGACGGCTTGCACGGCGCCGCGGGCGAGCACCTCCAGGTGCTGCCCGTCGTCGGCGTCGATGACCCGCAGGCGGAGCGCGTCGTGTCGGTCCAGGACCGCCTGTACGCCGGCCGTCAGGTCGTCGTGGGTGAGGGCGTCGACCCGCAGGGCCGTCCACTGGGCGTATCCGGCGATGACGTCCACGTCGGGGTTCGGGTCGAGCAGGCCGCGCACGATCGGCGGCGGCGGCACGGGCCCGGTGGGGTCGTCCGGCGGCTCGGGGGTGTCGTCGACCTGGGCGGCGGAGGCGGCCAGGGCGGCGAAGCTGCGGCGGGCCAGCAGGTCACGGGGCCGCATCTCGATGCCCCGGGCGCGCAGCCGGCTGCTGACGGTGATCGCGGTGATGCTGTCGCCGCCGAGGGCGAAGTAGTCGTCGTCCACGCCGACCCGGTCGACCTCGAACACCTCGGCGAGGACCGCGCACAGCAGGCGTTCCCGTTCGGTGCTGGGTTCCCGGCCGCCGCCGGAGATCGAGGGTGCGGGCAGGGCCGCGCGGTCGAGCTTGCCGTTGGGGGTGAGCGGGAGTTCGTCCAGCACCACCACCGCGGCGGGCACCATGTGGTCGGGGAGCCGCTCGGCCAGGTGGGCGCGTACCGCGTCGCCGGTGGTCGAGGTCGAGGTGGAGACCACGTATCCGACGAGTCGGGACGCGCGGATGGTGGCGGCGGCCGCGGTGACGTGGGGCACCGCCCCGAGGGCGGCTTCGACCTCGCCGGTTTCCACCCGGTGGCCGCGGATCTTGACCTGTCCGTCGCCGCGGCCCAGGTACTCCAGGCCGCGTCCGGGCACCCAGCGGGCCAGGTCGCCGGTGCGGTACATCCGTGCCCCCGGCGCGCCGAAGGGGTCGGCGACGAACCGTTCGGCGCTCGCCCCGGGCTTGCCGAGGTAGCCGCGGGCCAGGTGCGGGCCGGCCAGGTACAGTTCGCCGACCGTGCCGTGCGGCACCGGCTGGAGCGCGTGGTCCAGTACGTGGGTCCGGGTGCCGGCCAGCGGGTGGCCGACGGTGGGGTCGTCGCCGGTGATCCGGGCGGTGCTGCTGGTGACGGACGCCTCGGTCGGCCCGTACATGTTGCGGGCGGCGGTGCCGGATGCGGCGATCCGCTGCCACAGGGCGGGCGGTACCGCTTCGCCGCCGAGGAGCAGCAGGGTGGGCGGCAGGTCCAGGAGGCCGCCGTCGATCAGCGGTGCGGCCATCGACGGGGTGGTGTCCATGATGTCGATGCGGTCGCGGGTGTACGCGGCGAGCAGGGCGTCGGCGTCGCGGGTGGTGTCGGCGTCGTAGACGTGCAGTTCGTGGCCGCAGAGCAGCCACACCAGGTGTTCGAGGGCGGAGTCGAAGGCGAAGGAGTAGGTGTGGGAGGCGCGCAGTCGCCGGCCGGCGGCGCGCTCGGCCTCCGCCACGACGGTGGACCGCTGGTGGTGCAGCAGGCTCGCGAGACCGCCGACCCGGCCGAGGACGCCCTTGGGGCGCCCGGTCGATCCGGAGGTGTGGATCACGTAGGCGAGGTGCTCGGGGTGGCGGGGGGCGGCCAGTTCGTCGGCCATCAGCGGGGCGCCGGACAGTGCGGCGGCCTCGGCGACCAGGGTGTCCCAGGGCTCTCCATCGACTGGGCCCGGGCCCGAGCCGTCGGTGAGGACCAGCGCGGGGCGGGTGTCGTCGACCAGCTCCCGCAGCCGCCCGGCCGGGTACGCGGAGTCCAGCGGCAAGAACGCGGCGCCGGCGTCCAGGACGGCGAGGAGGGCCACCACGGTGTGGGCGGAGCGGGGCAGGGCCAGGGCCACGACGTCGTCGGGCCCGATGCCGCGGGCGCGCAGGGCCCGGGCGAGTCGGTGCACCCGGTCCGCCAGGGTCGCTGCGGACAGCCGGTCGGTGCCGCACACCAGGGCGGTGCGCTGCGGGTCGGCGGCGATCATGGCGTTGAACGCGGTGGGTACGTCCACGGGGGTGCCCGGCAGCGCTTGCGGGGACCAGTCGGCCAGCAGTCGGTCCACGTCGTCGACCAGGGCGATGCGTCCCACCGGCAGGCCGTCGATCAGCCCGGAGAGCAGGTTGCGGAAGCCGGAGAGCTTGGCGTCGACCGCGGCCTGGTCGGTGCCCCGGGCGTCGACCTCGAAGCCGAACAGCAGACCGCCGTCGCGGGTGGGCAGGACGCTGAGTCCCATGTCCTCGGGCGGGCCGCCGGCGACGTTGCGCATCACGCCGGTGGCTCCGGCGAAGTCGATCGCCAGGTCGAACGCCTTGAGGTTGATGCCGCGTCCGTGCAGCAGGGCGCCGGCGCCGGGCACGCCGAGGTCGCGCGGCAGGTCCTCGCCGCGGTACCGCTGGTGGTCGCGCATCTCGCGCATGGCGTAGGAGACGCGGCGGCTCAGCTCCGCCAGTCCGTCCCCGCTGCGGACGGCCACGCGCAGCGGCAGCACGTTGACGGCCATGGCGGGGGTGCGCAGTTCGGTGGAGCCGGCGCGGCACATCAGGGGCAGCGCGAACACGACGTCGGTGCGGCCGAGGGCGCGGTGCAGGAAGGCGGCGTACCCGGCGATCAGTGCCTCGCCCCAGGTGACGCCCTCCCGGGTGGCGAAGGCGCGCAGGCGGGCCGTCTCCTCGGGGGTGACCACGGCCCGGGCGGTCAGGGTGCGGTCGGGCGGGCCGGCGGCCGTGTCGACGTCACCGAGGTCGGGCAGCGGGGTGAACCGTTCCACCCAGTAGGCGCGGTCCTCGGCGGCGCGGTCGCTGACCCGGTAGGCGCGGTCGGCGGCGACGAGGTCGGCGAAGCGTCCAAAAGTCGAAGGCGCGGGCGGCAGGTCGGTGTCGCGCACCCGGGCGGTGTAGTGGGCGGCGGTGCGGCGGGCGAGCATCGCCGCGGTGTAGCCGTCGAAGACGAGGTGGTGGCCGAGTTGGGTGTACCAGACCTCGCGGTCGGAGAGTCGGATGACGGTGCGCGCGTACAGCGGCCGGTCCACCATGTGCCGGCATTCCTCGGCCACCCGCGCCCGCTCGGCGTCGACGAACGCGTGGGCCGCGGCGAGGGGGTCGGGGCGACCGCTGAGGTCGATCACCCGGGGCGGCTCGACCGGTTCGTCGCTGACCGCCTGTTGCGGCGCCCCGGGGGTGTCGTAGACCCGCAGGCGCAGGGTCTCGGCCTCCTCGGTGGTGGCCCGGACCGCCTCGACGAGCGCATCGACGTCGACCGGTTCGTCGCCGGATATCTCCACCACGTCGCCGACCAGGTAGTACGGCGAATCCGGTTCGAGGCGCTGCGCGTTCCAGATGCCCAACTGGGCGCTGGTCAGGGCGAGCAGTCCGTCCGAGGGCACGCGGGGGGTGCTCAACTTACTCTCCTTGAAGTGTGGGGACGACCATCGGCGTAGCTGTCACCGGGTCGGGGACGATGACGCTCGGTAGGTCGAACACGTCCTTGATCAGCACGGCGTCCACGATGTCCGCGGGGTCGCCCTCGGCGACCACCCGGCCGTCCTTCATGGCCACCAGGTGGTCGGCGAACCGACACGCCTGGTTGATGTCGTGCAGGACGGCGATCACCGTGCGGCCCTCGTCACGCAACTTGGCCAGGAGGCCGAGTAGTTGGTACTGGTGGGTGATGTCGAGGAACGAGGTGGGTTCGTCGAGCAGCAGATAGGGGGTCTGCTGGGCGAGCACCATCGCCATCCACACCCGTTGTCGTTGGCCGCCAGACAGCTCGTGCACGAGCCGGTCGCCCAGGTCCGCGACGCCGGCGGCGGCCATCGCCTCGGTGACGGCTTCCTGGTCCTTCGGTGACCACACCGCCAGGAGCGATTGGTGGGGGAACCTGCCGCGTCCCACCAGCTGTCTGACCTTAATGTCCTCGGGGGCGAGGGGGTCCTGCGGCAGGAAGCCGAGCTGTTTGGCCAGGGCCTTGTTGCCGTAGTCGCCGACCTCCCGGCCGTCGAGTTGCACGTGTCCGGTGTGGGGGCGCAGCAGTCGTACGAACGCGCGCAACAGGGTTGATTTCCCGCAGGCGTTGGGGCCCACGATGGCGGTGAACGCGCCGTCGGGGACGTCGAGGCTCAGCCGTGTGGACACCACCCGGTCTCCGTAGCGCAGGGTGATCTCCCGCGCGGTCAGGCGTGCGTTCACGCTCGCCTCACTTCCTTGGTCAGCAGCCAGATCAGGTAGCAGCCGCCGATCGCGGTGCTCACCACGCCGACGGGCAGCGCGACGGGCGCCAGCAGCATCTGGGCGAGCAGATCGGCGCCTTGGAGCAGCACGGCTCCGGTCAGTGCGGCCGGGAGCAGGGGTACGCCGGGGGCGCCGGCGAGCCTGCGGCCGATCTGCGGGGCGGCGAGGGCGATGAAGGCGATCGGTCCGGCCACTGCGGTCACCGTGGCGGTGCAGCCGACGCCGACCAGCACCATGAGCAGGCGCAGTCGGTCGAGGCCGACGCCGGTGGTGACCGCGATGGAGTCGCCGAGCGACGCCTGGTGCATGGAGTGGGCCTGTGCGGCCATCACGACCAGCAGCGCGGCGATCACCGAGAACGGTATCCACAGGTCGTCCCAGCCGACGCCGTTGAGGGAGCCGGCGCTCCAGCCGACCGCGGCGATCGCCACTTCGAGTTCAGCGCGCAGCACGATCCACGAGTTGATCGCGGTCACCATCGCGTTGACGGCGATGCCGATGACCACCAGTCGCAGTCCGGAGAAGCCCCGGTCGAACGAGAGCAGGTAGATCAGGGCCGCGACGATCAGTCCGCCGGCCACCGAGCCGACGGCCAACTGGGCGGAGGTGCCGGACAGTACGGTGATGGCGACCAGGGCGCCGGTGTACGCGCCGGCGTCGAGGCCGATCACGTCCGGGCTGCCCATCGGGTTGCGGGTGAGGTTCTGGAAGATCGCTCCGGCCACCCCGAGCGCGGCGCCGAAGACCAGCCCGGCCAGTACCCGTGGCAGACGCCATTCCAGGATGACCACGGAGTGCTCCGCGCCGGTGAGCGCGGCGAACACTTCACCGGGCGACGACCAGGACGCGCCGTAGCACAGTCCGAGCAGGCCGAGGCCCAGCAGCAGGACGGTCATCACCACGCCGAGGACGACGGTACGGGGTTCGGCCCGTACTCCGGTGAGCGCGCTCACAGCGATCCCGCCCCGTAGCGGCGCACGGCCCAGATCAGCATGGGGCCGCCGAGGAACGCGGTGACGATGGCGACCGGCACCTCGCCGGTGGGCAGTAGGACCCGGGAGCCCATGTCGGCGATCAGCAGCAGGATCGGTCCGAGCACCATGGTGTGCAGCATCAGCCAGGGCACCGAGCCCGCAGCGAGCCGGCGGACCAGGTGCGGCACGATCAGCCCGACGAAGAGGATCGGGCCGGCGACCGCGGTGGCCGCTCCGCTGAGCACGGTGATCAGCACCAGGACGGCGCCCCGGACCCGGTTCACTCCGGCGCCCAGGGTGTGGGCGACGGTCTCCCCCAGGGTCAGGGCGTTGAGCGACCGGCTGAGCAGCAGCGCGCCCACCAGGGACGCGCCGATCGCGGTCAACGGGAGGGCCAGCGATGCCTGTTCGCGGGCCGCGAGCGATCCGACGGACCAGAAGCGGTAGACGTCGAAGACGTCCGGGAGCATCAGCCGCATGCCCAGGGCGACGCCGCTGAGCACCGCCGTCACCGCCACGCCGGTGAGCACCATGCGCAGCGGTGAACGACGGCCGACGGCGGCGACCAGCAGGGCCGCGAGCACCGAACCGATGATCGCGAAGCCCAGCTCGCCGGCCTGCCCCCCGGCCCAGCCGAGGGCCGAGCCGAGGGTGATGGCGAATCCGGCGCCCGCGGTGACCCCGAGGATGCCGGGCTCGGCCAGTGGGTTGCGGGCCAGCGTCTGGATCAGGGCGCCGGCCACCGCGAGCGCGGCGCCCACCGCGACGGCGAGCAGCGCGCGGGGTGCCCGGACGTCCCGGACGATCACGTGGTCGTCGGTGCCCCGGAAGTCCACCAGGGCCCGGACGACCTCGGCGGGCGGGACCGAGCGGGCGCCGACGCCGATGCTGAGCACGGCGATCGCCAGCAGCAGCACCAGCCCGCCGACGAGGATGCCGACCTGCGGCACGGCCCGCCTGGTTCCCTCCTGCCGTGACGCGTGGCCTGCGACGGTCACTGGTCCAGCAGCGGCGCGAACGCCTTGTCGATCGCGTCCAGGGTCTGCACGCCCTGGCCGTAGGTGGCGGCCTCGGTGTAGCGGAACGCGAAGGTCTTGCCGGCCTTCACCGCGGGCAGGTTCTTCCACAGCTTCGAGTCCATGACGTACTTCACGGGCTCGGGGACGGTGCCGTCGGCCTGGACCGAGTAGGTGATGGCGTCGGCCTCACCGAGCGACTCGGGGAGTTCCTCGATGGACGGGTACTCGCTGACCGACTGCGAGCCGGGGCCGGCCTTCTTGACCTTGCCGTAGTACGTCGCGCCGATGTCCTCCGCGATGTTGGAGCCCCAGGAGCGGCCGAACTCGCGGTGGAAGTTGCCCTTGGCGACCTCGCCGTAGGCGCCGACGTGGCCCAGCTTGAGCTTGGGCAGGACCGCCTCGTACTTCTTGGCGATCTCGCCGGCCTTGGTCTCGTAGGCGGCCTTCACGCTGTCGAACTGCTTGAGCGCTCCGGCGGCGTCGGCCTGCTTGTGGGAGAGTTCGCGCCAGGCGGAGGGCACGGTCGGGCCGATCGCGACGACGGGGGCGATGGACTCCAGCCGCTTGACGTCGATGTCACCGAGCACCGGGGCCGGCACGCCGATGACGATCAGGTCGGGGTCGGCTTCGGCGATGGCCTCGTAGTTGGTCTCGGCGGCCTGCTCGCCGGCCACCTTGGTGAGCTTCTTGTAGGCGGCCAGGTCCTTCTCGTTCATCATCGGCTCGCCGCGCTTCCACGACGAGATCCCGACCAGCGGTGCGCCGGCCTCGATCAGGACGGGCACGGCGTAGCCGGTGGCCACGACGCGCTTCGGGTCCGCCGGGATGGTGATCTTGCCGTTGTCGGCGGTGAAGACCCGGGTCTTGTCCTTCGCGTCCGAACCCTTCTCGTCGTCGGACGAGCCGCATCCGGTGAGGGCCAGGCTCAGGGCCAAGGCGCCGGCCAGACCCGACGATCTGCGCACGAACATGCATAACTCCTTGAGATGAGGTGGAACTCGCCTCGTGTGAGGCGTCGTTGAGGGGACGGCCGGGTGGGGTGGGATGCCCGTGCCGGTGCGTCCGGCCGGTCTGCCGGAGGTCAGTGGTCGTCGTCGAAGTCGGCGACGCCGCGTTTCCAGTAGCCGGTGATGTCGTGATCGGCCTTCGCCAACTGCAACGCGTCTCGGGCCCAGCGGCGCAGGGGTTTGACCTGCCCCGCTTCCCCCGCCGCCCACAGGTACACGCGCTCGCCCTCGGGCACGGTCACCGCGGTCACGGCCCGCTCCAGGGCGTCGCCGGTGCCCGCGGGGCGCTCGCCCCGGTGCAGCCAGTGCACGTCGATCCCTTCGGGCGCGGACAGCTCGATCTCCTCGCCGGCGTCGGTGACCTCGATGAACGCCCAGCCGCGTGCGGTGCGGGGCAGTTCTTCCAGCCAGCGGGCGATGGCGGGCAGCGCGGTGATGTCGCCGGCGAGCAGGTAGCGGTCGTAGGTGTGCGGCACGATCAGCCCGCCGGGCGGTCCCGCGACGTGGACGAGGGCACCCGGCTCGACCGCGCACGCCCAGTCGGAGGCGAGGCCGTGTGCGTGCGGGGCGATGTCGATGTCGATCTCGCCCGCGGACGGGTCGAAGCGGCGCACCGTGTACTCGCGCGAGGTGGGCGCCGGGCGCGGCCACTTGAGCATCATGCCGTTCACCTCGGGCAGCCTGAGCGAGCCGTCCGCCTCCGGGAAGATCAGTTTGACGTGTTCGTCCGGTGCATGGGCCTCGAAGCCCTCGACGCCCGCTCCGCCCAGGGTCACGCGCAGCAGGCCGGTGCCGACCATCGCGGTGCGCACGACCTCGATCTCCCGGACCCGGATCGGATAGCCCACCTTCTCGGCTCCGCGGCCCGCCCGGACCTCGGCGATCCGTTCCAGGTGGCGGTGCCGGTGGTCGACCCGGGTCATGCGGCGTGGCCGGTCAGGAGCGCCGTCCAGTGGCCCAGTTCGGCGCGTTCGGCCAGGTCGGGGAACTCCAGGGTGGTCGCCCCGGCATCGCGCCAGCGCTCCACCAGGACCATGATCCGCATCGAGTCCAGGCCGTAGTTGACGAGGTCTTCCTCGGGTGCGATCTCGGCGGGGTCGCAGCCCAGCAGCTCCGCGACGTCGGCGCGGACCCGCTCGGGTGACAAGGGCTGGTTCATCGGGTGGCTCCTGCGGGAATCGGTGCGGACGACGCAAACGGAGTGGACGGAGGGGACGGGGCCAAGGACGCATCGGCCGTCAGGGGCAGCGCGTACGGTCGGATCTCGGGCGGGGACACGCTCCTCACTCCTTCCGCGCGAGGGCGGCCAGCGCCGCCCGCAGCTCACGCTTGCTGGTCTTGCCGACGCCGGTCACCGGGAACTGTTCGACGACCTGGACCAGATCGGGCACCTTGTACGCGGCGATCCCGCGTTCGCGCACGAAGGTGCGCAGCTCCAGCCCGGTGGGCACGACGTCCGTGGCGGGCACGACGTAGGCGCAGATCCGCTCGCCGAGGTAGGGGTCGGGCACGGCGACCACGGCGGCGTCGAGCACGCTCGGGTGGGCCATCAGATGGTCCTCGACCTCCTCGGCCGCGACCTTCTCCCCGCCCCGGTTGATCTGCTCCTTGGCCCGCCCCACGACTTCCAGTTGTCCCGAGGGGCTGCGCCGGACCAGGTCGCCGGTGCGGTAGAAGCCGTCCGTGGTGAACGCGGTGGCGTTGTGCTCGGCGGCCCGGTAGTAGCCGCGGATCGTGTAGGGGCCGCGGGTGAGCAGGGCCCCGGTCTCGCCGGGCGCCACGTCGACGTCGGTGTGCAGGTCGACGACGCGGATCTCGTCGTCGTCGGAGATGGGGCTGCCCTGGGTGCCCAGGACGACCTCCTCGGGGTCGTCCAAGCGCGTGTAGCAGACCAGCCCTTCGGCCATGCCGAAGACCTGTTGGAGCTGGCAGTCCAGTGCCGGGCCGATCCGTTCGGCGAGTTCGCGCCCGCACTTGGCCCCGCCGACCAGCAGGACTTCGAGGGAGGACAGGTCCCGGTCGGTGCGGGCCGCGGCCTGCACCCATGCGGCGGCCAGCGGGGGCACCACCCCGGTGATCGTGACCCCTTCGGACTCGATCAGCCGGAACGCGGTGTCGGCGTCCGGTCGCGGCGCCATGACCGTGGCGGCGCCCGCGTACAGCGCGCCGAGCACCCCCGGCGAGCTGAGCGGGAAGTTGTGCGCCACGGGCAGCGTGGCCAGGTAGACGCTGTCGGGGCGCAGGGCGCAGATCCGGGCGCTTTCGCGGACGCTGTAGAGGTAGTCGTCGTGGGTGCGCGGGATCAGCTTCGACAATCCGGTGCTCCCACCGGACAGTTGGAGGAACGCGACGCCCTGGGGGTCGGGGTCGGGCAGCTCCCGCGGCGCCGTCCGGGCGAGGTCGGTGAACTCGTCCGTTCCGAGCACCAACACCTGGCGCACGGAGTCCACTTGGGACGCGACGGTGCGGGCGGTCGCGGCGTGGTCGTGGCGCTCGTGTTCGCCGACGGTGATGATCGCGGCGGCTTCGCTGTGCGTCGCGAAGTGCAGCAGTTCGCTGCGGCGGTGCGCGGGCAGCGCGAACACCGGCAGTACGCCCGCGCGCCACATCCCGAACACCACCGGCAGGAACTCCGCGATGTTGGGCAGTTGGAGGACGACCCGGTCGCCGGGCGCCAGTCCGGTGTCGATCAGACCGGCCGCGATCCGGTGGGCCCGCTCGTCCAGTTCGGCGAAGGTCCAGCGACTCTCCCCGCCCACGACGGCGGTCCGGCCGGCGTGCTCGGTGGCCAGCGAGGAGAGCAGCGCCCCGAAGGTCTGCCCGCGCCAGTGCCCCGCGGCCCGGTAGCGCGCGGCGACCTCCGGCGGCCAGGCCACGTGGTCCACGGTCATGCCGCGTCCTCCAGTCCGAGTGCACGCAGCAGCGTGCCGAATTTGGCGCCCGTCTCGGCCAGTTCGGCGGCGGGGTCCGAGCCGGCGACGATCCCGGCCCCGGCGAACAGTCGCACCGTCCGGTCCCAGACCTCGGCGCTGCGGATCGTGACGGCCCACTCGCCGTCGCCGTCGTGACCCGTCCAGCCGACCATCCCGGCGTAGTAGCCGCGGTCCTGTGGCTCCAGGTCCGCGATGGCGGCGAGGGCTCCGGCCCCGGGCACCCCGCACACGGCGGGGGTCGGGTGCAGCGCCTCGGCCAACCCCAGTGCCGAGCTGGCGGGGCCGGTCGGATCGGCCAGCCGTCCGCTGATGCGCGTGGAGAGGTGCCACATGGTCGGCGTGCCGATCACCTCGGGCTCCGCGGGGACGTCCAGGTCCACGCAGAACCGCCCGAGCACCTCGGCCACCTGTGCGGCGGTGTGGGCGTGTTCGCCGAGGTCCTTGGTCGATGCGCGGAGTCGGGCGATCCGTTCGCGGTCCACGGCCTCGTCACCCGAACGGGGGGCCGAGCCGGCCAGCGGATTGGCCACCACGGTCGTGCCGCGGCGGGACACCAGCAGTTCGGGGCTGGCCCCGACCAGGGTGCGCGGGGCGGGGTCGCCGGGGGCGGTGACGTCGACCGCGAATCCGTACGCGGCCGGGTCCGCCCGTACCAGTCGGGCGAGTAGCGCGGGCACCCACACCGGGGCGTCCGCGGTCAGCTCCAGGGATCGGGCCAGGACGACCTTGTCCAGGTCACCGCGGCCTATCAACTCCAGTGCACGGCGCACTCCGTCGGCGTAGCGCGCGGCCTCGGGGCGCGGTGTCACCGTCCACGACGTGCCGGACTCCGCGTCCGGGGCGCGTACGCCTGCGGGGGCTTCGGCGCGCCGCACCACGGAGGGCACCACCAGGCCGGTCGTGGCCGACGGGCGGAATCCGACCGCCCCGGCGACGATGGGTTCGACCACCCCCGCAGCGGCGGCCGCGTCGAGCGCCTCGGCCGCGGCACGTGCGTGCCGCCCGTCCTCGGCCCGGACCCGGGCGTGTACGCCGTCGGCGAGCAGTGTTCCCCGGGAGGAGGAGAAGAACAGCGAGCCGGGCAGGTAGGCGGCCAGCAGGTCGGCCGCCCGGTACACGGGACTCGGGCGCACCAGCGCGGATATGGACACGTCAGCGATTCCTTCCTCAGGCGCGCGGGGTCGCGCCGCCGTCGACGAACACGTTCTGCGCAGTGGTGCACCGGATCCGGCCGGAAGCCGGCAGCGGCGCGGCGGCGTCAGTGATGCCGGCCGGCTCGGCGTTGCCGCCGGGCGTGATGCCCACCAGGAACTGTTCGGGGTTCCCGCGCTCACCTGCGCGAGGTCGTTCTCGTCCGACTGCGGTGGTCGCCGCATCGGGGTGTCGGTCGAGCCGGGACGTGCACGCCCGTACGGGGCCGGTCGGCGGACCGGTTCGCAGCGGACGTCGACAACACCGTGTGTGTGAAGGGGGGTTGCCGATCGGCTTCTTCCCGGCGGCCTCGCTCCGTGGCACCGGCCGCCCGCCTGCTGCCTCGGTGCCGAAGGGGGCGGCCCGGCCGTCGGGGCGTTTCACGGTATCCGCCGGATCGTCCGCGTCATGGGCGACGACGGCGTCAATTCCGCTGGAGGCTCTGGTGACCAGCACGATCGAGCCGGCTTTCCCCCCGTTCCGGGCAAGCATGTATCCCCCCCTCGTTCACTAAAGTAAGGCTAACCTAATCAGAGACGTCGACATGCGCAAGGCGAGCTCCGCCCCTCATGACTCCGTGACATATGACTGACCGTCATAACTCGCTGTGGTCAACGGGAGTAGCCCGGGAACGCCCGTGCGGGAGCACGGGTGGACGGCCGACGGGCGCTGATCCGGCTCATGGCGGCCGGAGCGCTCCCGGCCGCCATGGCCGCCGCTCATGCCCAACCCGAGGAGCCCGGTTCACCCTGCGGTACGACCTGGCCGTCCACCACGATGACCTGGTCGACCGCTCGATGCGCGAACTCGCCGGACCGCGTGCCTGCGCCCGACGCGGACGATGCGCCCACCTCACCCCGGACGGCGAAGGGCCCCGGACGCGATCGGCGGCAGGTGGTGGAGCTCGGCGCGGACGTGCTCTTCGTCATACGGGTCCACGGACGCGCTCCGACGCCGAGGCGTCGAGGTCGTACACCTCTCGATCTACGCCCCTCCCCGTCACCCGGGATGAGGGGCGCCCTCCGACGCCGGGGGGACGCCGCCGGGCGCCCGGTCGTCGGCGGACCGCACCGTGCCCCGGCCGGCGACCAGCGCCACGACCGTCTGGGCGGCGGCAGCGAGGCACACCAGGGCGAGTGGCGCGCGCCAGCCGGAACTGACGGTGTGCAGCAGTCCGAAGAGCACCGGCCCGACGGCGGCCAGCAGATAGCCGATCGACTGCGCCATCGCCGACAGCGCACCCGCCCCGCTCGCGTCCTGAGCACGCAGACCGAGGAACGCCAGTGCGAGCACGAGACAGGCTCCACCGCCCAGCCCGAGGACGACGCTCCACAACAACGCCCGACCCGGCGCCAGGAGGAGCCCGAGGTAGCCCAGGAGCAGGACCGCCGAGCAGCTCGCCGCCAGTGCGCGCTGGTCACGCGCCCACCGCAGCGCACCGGGCACCGCCAGGCTCGTCAGCAGCGCGACCGCCTGGAGCAGGAACAGTAGCCATCCCGCACGGGCCGCGCTGACGCCGTTGTCCTGGAGAAGCTCGGGCAACCACGTCACGACCACGTAGAAGCCCAGCGACTGGAGTCCCATGAACGCCGTGACCGCCCAGGCGAGCCCGGAGCCCCAGGGCAAGCGGTGCCCGCGGTTCGCCTGCGGAGCCGGCTGCGGAGCCCGCCGCATCTGAGGAAGCCACAGCAGCACGGCCACCAGCGCCAGTAGGACCCAGCCGCCCAACGCGGTGGACCAACCACCGGGGGCGACCACACTGATCGGCACCGCCACTCCGGACGCCACTGCGGCGACCCCGCCCATCACCGTGGCGTAGGCACCGGTCAGCAGCCCCACCCGGGTGGGAAAGTCGCGCTTGATGAGACTCGGCAGCAGCACGTTGCCCACGGCGATGCCCGACCCGATCAGCACGGAACCCGCGAACAGCGCGGTGGCCGTCGGCACCCACCGGACCGCGATCCCCAACGTCAGCACCACGAGCGCGCCCCCGAGGAGCCGCTCGGCACCCCATCGGGCGGCCAGTCGGGGCACCATCGGGGACAGCGCGGCGAACGCCAGCAACGGCAGCGCGTTCAGCAGGCCCGCCGCGGCGGGTACCAGACCCAGATCCCCCCGCACCCGGTCCAACAAGGGCCCGACACCGGTCAGGCTCGCCCGCAGGTTGGCCGCCACGACGAGCAGCCCCCACACCAACAACGCCTGCCCGGACCGCCGTGTCGACCTGTTCTCCATGCCCGTCATCGTCGGGCCGCACCGTGCCGGAGAACGAGGCCGTGCTGAGGCTGGCCCCCGAAAGGCCACCCTCGCACCGGGCGACCAGGCGGCCGGACCACCGTGGCCTCGACAGCGGGGCGGGTAACCTGGCCGCGTGGCAACGCCGTTGGGGGACTTCATCCGCGCCAAACGGGACAGCGTCCAGCCGGAATCCCTCGGGTTGCCGGGCCACGGCCGCCGCCGTTCGCCCGGTCTGCGCCGCTCGGACCTCGCCGCGCGGGCCGACATCAGCGTCGAGTACCTGGCCCGCATCGAACAGGGCCGCGACCGCAACCCGTCGCCGCCGATCATCGACGCACTCGCCGACGCGCTCCGTCTCGACCCCGCGGAGCGCACGCATCTGCGGTACGTGGCGAAGATCACCGGTGATGTGTGCTCGGTCCGCATCAGTCCCGTGCCGCCGCCCAGACACGTGCGACCGTCCGTCTTGCGGACGCTCCGCCTCCTCGAACCCGGCATCGCCATCGTGACCAACCGGCTGGGCGACGTGCTCGCCCGCACCAGCGGCTACCAGTCGACCACCAGCGGGACGGGGCTGCTCGACGCCGCACGTCCCAACCTCAACCACTACCTGTTCACCGACCCCCGCGCCCGGAAGTTCTTCGTCGACTGGGACGACGTCGCGGACGAGCAGACCTTCGACCTGTGGCGGGCGCCGTCCCTGGAGAACCTGGAGTGGCTCACCGGAGAGCTCGCCCCCGTCGCCGGGCCCGACTTCACCGGCCGGCTGCACCGCCATGTGGTGCCACCACGTGGCGTCCTACGGCTGGACCACCCGACGGGGCACCGGCTCCGGCTGCTCCGCGAGACGCTCGAACTGCCCGGGGACGACCAGCAACTCGTCGTCTTCCTCCCCGCGGACGACCCGACGGCCGAAGCCGTCGACCGACTCGCGGGGAACCGGTGACAAGGGCGCGCATGCCTGCGCCACCCGGGCGACCGACCGGGAGCGGAAACTCCGTACGCTACGTCGTTGGCGTTGTGCCGGGCCGAGTCCGACGCAATGGGAACGGCGATGTGCCTCGCGCAACTGGGTCTCGCCCGCATCCACCGCAAGGAAGTCTCCGCAGCGGAGGAGCTGCTCCTGGAAGCCGCGTCGATGTCGGAGGTGAACGGCGAGCAGTGGCGTCTCTCCTACATCCACTGGTGCATCGGCCTGCTGCACCTGGAGCAGGGCGCCGGTGCTGGCGCGCGGTTCGGGGCACCGCACCGTCAGGACCCGTGCCGCCTGATCCAGTGGGCGCGGCGCTGACGACGCACCGGGGGCACTGCCGGGGAGGGCGCTCCGGGATGCGGGAGGTCGGCGTCGGCCGGTGGCACGGTGTGGCCCGGCTCCGGGGGTGGGCCGTCCGTCGGCGGGTGCAGCCCTTCCGTCGAGTAGTTCGTCGTGGCGATGCTCTCCACGAGTTGCTGTTCCGTGTAGTTCTCGGAGCCCGGGACGTGCGGGACGAAGCCGATGAGAACCCCTTGGTCGACGATCTCCGCGTCCAGCCCGGCCGCTCCGTCGACGTCCCAGAGCGCTTCGATCCCGCTGTCGAGGACCACGCGGATGCCGAACTCGTAGACCCCTGCTTCCACGAGATGGGCCATCACGCCACGGGCACGCAGTGACTCCACCATGCGGCGGGCACGTTCCGCGTCCATCCTGGGGCGCACCTCCTACGCTGCCGGGCACCCGGCTGCGGCTCGTCTTCGACGGTACTCCGCCCCGGCCCGGTCGGCGCCCCCGGGCAAGGGCGGAGTACGGCATCCGGGGGTGCGGTGCGCGATCTAACGGGCGAGGCGGCCCATCAGCGCCGAGGCGCAGCAGATGCCGGCGAGCGCCGCGAGGAACAGCACACCGAAGTCGAGCGGCAGGTGGGCCGGGGTGCCGATGAGGAGGCCGCGGAGCGCGTCGACCTCGTAGCTCAGCGGGTTGGCCCGGCTGACCGCTTGGAGCCAGCCGGGCATCAGCGCGATGGGGTAGAGCGCGTTCGAGGCGAAGAAGAGCGGCATCGTGATCGCCTGGCCTATGCCCATCAAGCGGTCCCGGGTGAGCACGATGCCGGCGATGCTCATCGACAGGCAGGCGAAGAACGCCGATCCCAGCACCACCACCAGGGCCGTGCCCGCCAGGCGCAGGGGGTTCCAGGTGAGCGCCACGCCGAGGGCAGCGGCGATCAGGATCACCACCAGGGCTTGGACGAGTGCCTTCACCCCGGCGGCGAACGCCTTGCCGGTGACCAGGGCGGCCCGCGGGGTGGGGGTGACGAGGAGCTTGTTGAGCACGCCCGCGTCGCGTTCCCAGATGATCTGGATGCCGTAGAAGATGGCGATGAACATGGCGGACTGGGCGATGATCCCCGGTGCCAGGAAGTCCAGGTAGGGGATGCTCCCGGTGGGGATCGCATGGATCCGGGTGAAGGTCTCGCCGAAGATCAGCAGCCAGAGCGCGGGCTGTATCGCCCTGGTGTACAGCTCGGTGCGGTCGTGGCGGAGCTTTTGCAGTTCCACCGTGCACATGGCGACCACCCGGGCGGGTAGCACGGTCCAGCCGGTGCGTACCCGGGTGGGCCGGACGGGGCGGGGGTTCGGTTCAGCCGAGGCGGGACGCCGTACGACGGGTGCTGCGCACATCGCGGAATTCGCCTCCCGTGCGGTCGTCGAGACCGGTGTCGGCGTAGTGGCGGAAGACGTCCTCCAGGGTGGCGGAGTGTTCCGCCGGCGCCAGCCGGTCCAGTCGGGACTTCAGGTGGTCCGGGGTGCCGAGTGCGCGGATCGCGCCCCGGTGCATCAGGGCGAGGCGGTCGCAGTACTGGTCGGCCTCGTCCATGTAGTGGGTGGTGACGAGTACGGTCATTCCGGTGGCCGTGCGCACCTCGTTCAGCCGCTCCCAGACGCTGGTCCGGCCGATCGGGTCGAGGCCGATGGTCGGTTCGTCCAGGATGAGCAGCCCGGGCGAACTGACCAGTGCCTGTGCGAGTTCCAGGCGGCGGACCATCCCGCCGGAGTACGTGCTCGCCATCCGGTCGGCCACGTCGTCGAGTCCGACGGCGTCGAGGGCCCGGGCGACCCGGTCGGTGCGTTCTCGGCGCGGCACGTCGTACACCCGGGCGAAGAGCGTGACGTTCTCGCGTCCGGTGAGGCCCGCGTCGGCGGAGAGTTGCTGGGGGACGTAGCCGATCAGCCGCCGCACGGCCATCTTCGCCCGGGTCACGTCGTGCCCGAAGACCCGGATCATCCCGGCCGGAACGGGGAGCAGGGTGGTGATCGCCCTGATCGTGGTGGTCTTGCCGGCGCCGTTGGGGCCGAGCAGTCCGAAGACCTCACCGGCGGCGACGGTGAAGTCCACGTCGTCCACGGCACGGGTGGCACCGAAGCGGTAGACGAGTCCGGTGCAGTCGATGGCGTTGTCGGTCATGGCCGGGTCACTTCCCTGGGTGCGTCTCCTCGTGGAGTTGCGCGGCGAGTCTGCGCAGCGCCGGCACGGCGGCGGCCAGGGCGTCGCGGTCCTGGGACGGGAGCCGCTGCCACTGCTCCCGGTAGATGCCGGCCCGTCGGTCGTCCCAGTCCCGTAGCCGTCGGGCGGCCCGCGGGGTGACGCGGAGCAGCGCCGCCCGGCGGTCCTGCGGATCGGGTTCCCTCGCCAGCAGGCCCTGGCCGGTGAGGTGTCGGACCAGGGTCGAGACCGAGTTGCCGGCGAGCCGTAGTTCCCGTGCCGCCGCTGACACCCGGATGCCGGGGTTCGACTGGACCAGTCGCAACAGTTCGGCCTGGGCCGCCGGTAGGGGCGGGTCCACGAGGCCGCCGCGGAGCTTGCGGCGCGTCAGCCGGTTCACACCGACCAGCAGCTCCCCCAGCTCCTCCGCAGGCCCCATGTCGGACATATTTCCATATTACCTCTTGGTGAGAGGTAATCGGGTGATCGCTACCCGGCCGCTGGCCGGAGGGTGCCGCACGGTCGCGCCGGGCCCCACCGCTCCGGGTCTCGTTCGACCTACGCGAACACGGCCTCCGCCCGGTCCCGCGCTTCGACCTCTGAAGCACGGGCCCAGGACGAAGGCCGTGACGGACCGAGTCCGCACTACCACGACGCCCGCAAGGGAGCGTTCATGGTGGTGTCACACCGTCTGGAAGCCGTGTCAGTTCGTCTGGCGGCGACCGCGGCCGAAGTACAGGGCGCCCCCGGCGAACATGACGGCGCCCGCCCCCCAGGCCAAGGCTCCGGCCATCGGGGAGCCGGTGGACTGCGCTTCGGCGGAGACCGGTGCGGGAGCCTGCTCGTCCCCGCCGTGGCCCGCGTGGCTGACGGTCGAACGCGAAGCGCCCGCGTCGATCTTCGCCTCGCTGGGAGCCTTGGCCGCGGACGAACCCCCGCCGCCGAAGACGACGTCCGAGCATCCGTAGAACGCCTCGGGGCTGTCGTGGCGCTGCCAGACCTTGTAGACGATGTGACGGCCCGTACGGGCGGGGAGGGCGCCGGTGAACTTGTAGTAGCCGTTGTCGCTGGCGCGCGGCGTGGCGTACTTGCCCACCGGGGTCGGGTCCAGGTCCGACCACTTCAGCGGCTTCGTCGGGTCGAAGCCCGGCTTGGTGATGTACATCGTCATCGTGCCCAGGTGCGCCGCGGTGATCCGCACGTTGAAGTTGTAGGAACCCGCGGTCACCGCCGTGGCGGGCCAGTCGGTGCGGGCCCAGTCCAGGGCGCGGTACTTCACACGGTTGGCGGAACAGAGCTTCCCGTCGGGAATGATCTCCTGGTGCTTCCCGTTGGCATTGGCGATGTTCACCTCGTTCCAGTCGTAGAGCGGCTGGGACCCCGAGTCGGCGAGGAGGTCCTTGCAGACCTTGGACTTCGGCGTCTCCGGACCTTCGGCGAAGCAGGCACTCACCCTGCTGACCGGACCGAAGACGGAGCCGTGCGCGCTCGCGGGTGAGGGCGCCAGGGAGACGAAGGTCGCGGCGGACACGACCACCGAGGCGGCGGCGAGGCGGCGGCGGGTGGCAGACATAGTGGCTCACTCTCGTACGTGTAGGGGACGTCGGGAGGGTCGTGACAACACCGGCCCATACGTGGGGTGTTGGGACGGCGATCTGCACCGAGGATCGCATTGGTACATACCAATAGCAAGGGGTTTCGCGCGGGCCGCCGCAGAAAGGATTCTTCGCTACCCAGAGTCATCACGGCCGGGGCGACGATGGTGTCGGCGGCGTGATGCCCCAAGCCCCGGCGGCCGGCCGGTCGGTCTCCGCGCCGCTCCGATACGTTACGCCAACCACCTTCATCATCAGCCCTGTTCGCGTCCCGACCTGCGCAAACACGTCCGCGAAGGTGGTACGCGGGCGCGGAACGAACCCCGGCGAGTTCCCGTCTGCGCACCCGGACCGACCCTTGACCCATCGTGTTCCGTCACACGAAAACGCACCGCCCGGGAACCGTAGCGGGGTGCACAACGACTACTGCCTGTGGCGGGCATTGTGGACCGGAGAGGATCGGCGGGGGAACGGGCCGATACGGAGTCCCCGTCCGCGCGTTGCCGTCACTCCCCGTGGTCCCCCTTCGACGGGCGGAACGCCCCTCCGTCCCGCTCTCCCCGGGCCGAGATGGTCGCCCACAGGTCGCCTGCGCGTCCGCCGTCCGGGGCGACCGCCCCCACCACGCCCCGGCGGCCCGGCGTTCTCGGCCTTCTCGACCACGGCGGCCACGGCGGCCACGGCGGTTGTCCCCGGTGCACATCCCTGCCCGCGCTCCCCCGTGCCCGCGCGGCGCATTGACGGCTCCCTGATGCTTGCCGCCCCCGCCTTGACGGGCGCTTGACGTCCGCTCCGGCGCGCTGTCAGGGGGCCGTCAATTCCTTGGCAGGTCAACGGTTTCGGCCCCACCACCTGGCCTAGATTCCCCCTCGGTCGCTACCGGACCGCGCGCGAGTGGCAGGACGGCAGTCGGCGCGCCCGCGCGACCGGGCACGTGGCGGCGTCCTCCCGTTCGCCTTCCCCGTGCGGTCGTACGGTCTCCCCGGCTCCCTCCGGTGACCGCACGACGAAACGGCTCCCATCGCCCCGTGCCGCTCGTCCGGCCCCGGTGGCTGTTCTTCCCGTCGGAAGGTCCTCGCCATGTCTCCAGCCACCCGTCAGCAGGCTCCGGTCACGTCCCGGCCCCCCGGGGGTGCAGGCGGTCACCGACGGGCGGCCCGACGCAGGGGGACGAGCGGTCTGTTCGATCCCGCGCAGTTGTTGACGTCGTTCCCCGCCGCCCTGCGCAAGCTGCACCCGCGGGCCCTGGCCAGGAACCCGGTGCTGTTCGTCGTCGCCGCCGGGTCGGTCCTCACCACCCTGTCCGCCCTGGTCCACCCCTCCGTCTTCGCCTGGGTGATCAGCGTCTGGCTGTGGCTGACCGTGATCTTCGCCAATCTCGCGGAGGCCGTCGCGGAAGGCCGGGGAAAGGCCCAGGCCGAGTCCCTGCGCCGGGCGCGCACGAACACCGTCGCGGTGCGGCTGCGCGACAACTGGCGCATCGGCACGCACCTCTCCTCCGCGGAGGTGGAGACCGTCTCGGCCACCGCTCTCCAACCCTTCGACTTCGTCCTCGTCGCGGCCGGTCAACCGA
Source organism: Streptomyces sp. NPDC059816 (assembly GCF_042732055.1). NCBI lineage: Bacteria > Bacillati > Actinomycetota > Actinomycetes > Kitasatosporales > Streptomycetaceae > Streptomyces > Streptomyces sp. NPDC059816. Next base: position 200,579 of record NZ_JBHWIQ010000009.1, on the reverse strand, counting down.
TCCCGGCGGACGGCGAGGTCGTGGACGGCGTCGCGGCGGTCGACGAATCGGCCGTCACGGGCGAATCCGCACCCGTCATCCGGGAGTCGGGCGGTGACCGCTCCGGCGTCACCGGCGGAACCACCGTGCTCTCCGACCGCATCGTCGTACGCGTCACCTCGCGCCCCGGGCACTCCTTCATCGACCGGATGATCGCCCTCGTCGAAGGCGCCTCCCGGCAGAAGACCCCGAACGAACTCGCGCTCAACATTCTGCTCGCCGCCCTGACGACCGTGTTCGTCCTCGTGGTCCTCGCCCTTCAGCCGATGGCCGCCTACGCGGGTGCCGACCAGTCCACGACGGTCCTCGTCGCGCTGCTGGTCACACTGATCCCGACGACCATCGGAGCGCTGCTCTCCGCCATCGGCATCGCCGGCATGGACCGACTCGTGCAGCGCAACGTCCTCGCCATGTCGGGCCGGGCCGTCGAGGCGGCGGGCGACATCAGCACCCTGCTGCTCGACAAGACGGGCACCATCACCCTCGGCAACCGCGAGGCAGCCGGCTTCGTCACCCTGCCCGGTGTGGACGAACCGTCCCTCGCCAGGGCGGCCCAGCTGGCCTCACTGGCCGACGAGACCCCAGAAGGGCGGTCGGTCGTCGTCCTCGCCCAGCGGCAGCACGGGATGCAGGAACCCGTCGCGGGGGAACTGGGCCGGGCCCGGTTCATCCGGTTCAGCGCGCAGACCAGGATGAGCGGAGTCGACCTCTGGTCGGGCGACGACGCCGTACACCGCATCCGCAAGGGCGCGGCGACCGAGGTGATCAAGTGGGTGCGGGTACGGGGCGGCACGGTCCCCGCCGAGGCGGGTTGGTCCTCCGACTCCATCGCCGCGTCCGGCGGCACCCCCCTGCTGGTCGCCGTGGACGACGGGAACGGACCACGCGTCCTCGGGGCCGTCCATCTGAAGGACGTGGTGAAGGACGGCATCCGGGAGCGGTTCGCGGAACTGCGCGCCATGGGCATCCGTACGGTCATGATCACTGGTGACAACCCGCTGACCGCGCGGGCCATCGCGAACGAAGCGGGTGTCGACGACTTCCTGGCGGAGGCCACCCCCGAGGACAAGCTCGCCCTCATCCACAGGGAACAGGAGGGCGGCAGGCTCGTGGCGATGACCGGCGACGGCACCAATGACGCCCCCGCCCTCGCCCAGGCGGACGTGGGCGTCGCGATGAACACCGGCACCTCCGCCGCCAAGGAGGCCGGGAACATGGTCGACCTCGACTCCAACCCGACCAAACTCATCGAGATCGTCGAAATCGGCAAGCAACTCCTCATCACCCGGGGCGCCCTCACCACCTTCTCCATCACCAACGACGTCGCCAAGTACTTCGCGATCATCCCCGCGATGTTCACCGGCACCCATCCCGGTCTGGAGACCCTCAACATCATGGGCCTGCACAGCCCCACGTCCGCGATCACCTCGGCGATCATCTTCAACGCCCTGATCATCGTCGTACTGATTCCGCTCGCCCTGCGGGGCGTGCGGTACACCCCGGCCTCGGCTCACGACCTGCTGCTCCGCAATCTGACCATCTACGGTCTCGGCGGCCTCGTCCTCCCCTTCGTCGGCATCAAGCTGATCGACCTGGTGGTCTCCACGATTCCCGGTCTGGGCTGAACAGCAGCCCCTCCGGCACGGACCGGTGCCCAACTCGCGCCGGTCACCGCGGACTTCTCCGTCACGTTCAACTCGTACCGCAGGGAAAGCCCCGAGCCCGCGGAAGGCAAGGCCGTCGTGCTGACACCCCCACTACTCGGTGATACGTTGTAGTGGTACTCGGCGCTACGCAGTACCGGTGGCCGAGGGATGGGCCCGCACGTTCTTGTCGGCCACGGCACGCCCCTCGCACATCGACGGACTCAAGGAGGTGGGAGCTGAACGTCCGGGAGACCACCACAGGCAGCGACCCCACCACGAGCGGAGGACCCGGCGGCGTCGAGCAGGCTGGCGGCACCTGACTCGACCTTGCCCGCGCCCCAACCCGCGGGCCTTCGGGGGCAGGCCGCTCGACACCTCCCCCGGGCGGCGGCACCGACGCACCGCACCGGACGGCCGCCCGATCCGCGTACGCATCAGCTTCCGCTCCCCCCTGCATTCCCCAGCCTCCGAAAGGGAGCCACCATGTCTTCATCTGTCATGCCCACAACCAGGCGGGGTGGCGGTCGTCCGTCGCCGATCGCCGTCTCCGCCGTCGGACTACGCAAGGCGTACGGCGACAAGCTCGTCCTCGACGGTATCGATCTGCACATCCCGACCGGATCGGTGTTCGCGCTGCTCGGCCCGAACGGCGCCGGCAAGACCACCGCCGTGAAGATCCTCTCCACGCTCATCACCGCCGACGCCGGTGACCTGCACGTCGGCGGGCACGACCTGACCGCCGACCCGCAGTCGGTCCGTGCCGCAGTCGGTGTCACCGGACAGTTCTCCGCCGTCGACAGCCTGATCACCGGCGAGGAGAACATGCTCCTCATGGCGGACCTGCACCACCTGTCCAAGAGCGAGGGCCGGCGGGTCAGCGCCGAACTCCTGGAGCGCTTCGACCTGGCGGAGGCCGCGAAGAAGCCCGCCTCGACCTACTCCGGCGGCATGAAGCGACGGCTCGACCTGGCGATGACGCTGGTCGGCAGCCCCCGGATCATCTTCCTCGACGAGCCGACGACGGGACTCGACCCGCGCTCCCGCCACAACATGTGGAGCATCATCCGCGGCCTCGTCTCCGACGGGGTGACCGTTCTCCTCACCACCCAGTACCTGGATGAGGCCGACGAACTCGCCGACCGCATCGCCGTGTTGAACAACGGCAAGATCGTCGCCGAGGGCACCGCCGAGAAACTCAAGCGCCTCGTCCCGGGCGGGCACGTCCGGCTCCGCTTCACCGACCCGGCCGCGTACCAGTCCGCCGCTGACGCCCTGCGCGAGATCACCCGCAACGACGAGGCACTGTCGCTGACCATCCCCAGCGACGGCAGTCAGCGCGAACTGCGCTCCCTTCTCGACTGGCTCGACTCCGCCGGCATCGAGGCGGATGAACTGACCGTTCACACCCCCGACCTCGACGACGTGTTCTTCGCTCTGACCGGCCCCGCCCGTGTCCCCAACCAGCCGAAGGGGAACGTTCGATGAGCGCCCTGTCCCTCGCCGTACGCGACTCGACGACCATGCTGCGCCGCAACCTCCTGCACGCCTGGCGTTACCCGTCGGGGACCCTGAACCTGCTGCTCACGCCGATCATGATGCTGCTGCTCTTCGTCTACATCTTCGGCGACGTGATGAGTGCCGGCATCGGTGGCAGGAGCGCGAACCGCTCCGACTACATCGCCTACATCGTCCCCGGCCTGCTGCTGATGACCGTCGGCAGCACCGTGATCGGGGCCGCGGTGTCCGTCTGCGTCGACATGACCCAGGGCCTCACCGCACGCTTCCGCACGATGGCGATCTACCGGGGTTCCCTGCTCGTGGGCCACGTCCTCGGCGGCGTGTTGCAGTGCGTGATGAGCGTGGTCCTCGTCGGCGCCGTCGGGATGGCGATGGGCTTCCGGTCCACGGACGCCACAGCACTGGAGTGGATCGCGGCGTTCGGGCTGATCACGCTGTTCGCCCTGGCCCTCACCTGGATCGCGGTCGGGATGGGCGCGGCCAGTCCGAACCCCGAGGCGGCCGGCAACATGGCCATGCCGCTGATCCTCCTACCGCTCATCTCCAGTGCGTTCATCCCGGCCGGCACGATGCCGGACTGGTTCCGACCGATCGCCGAGTACCAACCCTTCACCCCCGCCATCGAAACCCTCCGCGGTCTGCTCCTCGGCACCGAGATCGGCAACAACGGCTGGATCGCGATCGCCTGGTGCGTCGGCTTGATCGCGATCGGTTACCGCTGGTCGACGGCGCAGTTCAACCGCGACCCGAACTAGCGGAGACGACCGCGCTGGCGCCTCCCGCAACTCCTACCGGACCCGGACCGGCGGGCCGGCCTCCGCCCCGCGAGCAGAGGCAGGTCCCGGTGCACCAGGCAGGGGCCGCCCGCTCCTGATCGCTGCGGGCGGCCCGCCCTCCGTTTCGGAGGGGTCAACACAAGCCGGTTCGCACCGGTTCCGGCCAACTCCGCTCCGACGATCAACTGTTGCCAGGCGTCCCGCGGTCATCACGAGCAACAAGCTTCCCGGACACATCGGGTCAATCCCGTGACCCTTGCGTTCCGCGGTGTCCCGGGTGGCCGACCGGAGTGAGGAGCATCCCGTGACAGAACGAACGACGGCACGTGGCAGGGCGGGAACGCGGAGGCGGAGCACCCGCGCGGTGCTGGTGGGGGCAGTCGCGGCCGGCATCACCGCAGGCGTCCTCGCCGCCCCCGCTCAGGCCGGGCCGGGCCCGGCTCCCGGTCCGGGTGCCCGGTCCGAGGCGACCCAGCGGGCGCTGGACGATCTCGTCCGGCAGGGCGCACCCGGTGTCATCGCCCAGGTCCGCACCGGGGACCGGGTGTGGAACGGCACCGCGGGTGTCGCCGACCGCACCACCGGGGAGGCGAGGGCGGCGAACGAACGTTTCCGCATCGCCAGCATCACGAAGACCTTCGTGGCCGCCACCCTGCTCGACCAGGAGGCCGACGGACTGCTCAGCCTCGACGACACGGTGGAGAAGTGGCTCCCCGGCGTCGTCCGGGGCAACGGCAACGACGGCCGGGCGATCACGGTGCGGCAGTTGCTGAACCACAGCAGCGGACTGCGCGAGTACATGAGCGACCCGGAGTACCGACGGAAGTTCTTCACCAAGGAGTACCTGACGAGCCGCTACGAGACCTGGCCCCCGCTGCGAACCGTGCGCGTGGGGCTGGCCCACCGGCCCGACTTCGCCCCTGGCGACCGTCACGCCTACTCCAACACCGGCTACGTTCTCGCCGGGATGATCATCGAGAAGACCAGCGGGAACTCCTACGCCCACGAGATCCGCGAGCGCGTCCTCAAGCCCCTCGGGTTGCGCCACACCACCCTGCCCGGGAGCACGGTGACCATTCCGGGGCCGCACCCGCGGATGTACTCCTTCCTCAGCGACGACCCCCACGCGACCGACATCCACGACGTGACCGAGCAGAACGCGTCCCAGGCGTTCGGCGACGGCGACATCATCTCCACGACCGGCGACGTCAACCGGTTCCTGCGGGGCCTGCTGGCCGGCAGGTTGCTGCCCCGGACACAACTCGACGCGATGAAGCGGATGCTGCCCAATGCCGGTCAGGTCCAGGGCTACGAGGCGTACGGCCTCGGCCTCTACCGCTATCGCACCAGCTGCGGCACCACCGTCTACGGCCACAGCGGCGGAGCCGCGGGCGGCGGCAGCGAGGCCGTCGCCACGGAGAACGGCCACCGCTCCGTCACCATCAACGTCAACGCGGACTTCGCCTGGTCCCCGGACATCGTGAACTCGGTCTTCTGCGACGGAAAGGCCACGAAGAAGCGCCCGTCGACACGCTAGCGCTCTCCGTTCGAGGGTCGTTCAGCAGGTGAAACCAGTGGACGGGGCGCATCCACGTTTCAGGGCTATCCGGCTGACATGGCACCCCAGAGTGCGATATCTGCGCATTATAGGGGGCAACGTCATTTGGTGAGACCAGAAGATCACCCAACAGAGCGGGTTCCGTGTCCACCTAGCGTCTTTCAGTACATGGCCGTGCTGTCTGAGGCATCGTCAGAGTCGAGCGTCCCGAGGGAATCACGGCATGTATGACGACGCGCTGCCCAGGACTGGGCTGGCCATCACCATCGGAGGAGTGTCGGTGGGGCTTTCTTGGCTCATCGGCATCGGTCTGCTAGCCATCGCGATCGGCATTCTCGTCATCCGGTATTGGCGGCAGCGTGAGACCACGTAAGACATGCGCATGGGCGGTCGTCATCATGACGGCCGCCCTGATCATTGCCTTCCACTGGCAGGTGGGGAACACGACCTGGGACATCACCGGGGTGTTCTACACGGCCGTTGCGGCAACGCTGGTCTGGATGCTCGGGTCCTCGGCGCGACGCCGCTCGTTCGCCCATCAACCAGTCGCCGACGGCCGAGTGGTGGTCGTCGTACCGGCCTACAACGAGCGGTCCGACCTGCTCCACGCATGCATCCGGTCCTTGGTGTCACAAACGAGACCACCGGAGAGCATCGTCGTCGTGGACGACGGCTCCGACACGCCGGTCGAGCACCTCGACTTGGCGGGCGTGGCATGGATGCGGCAGGACAACACGGGAAAACGGGGGGCTCAGCTGGCCGGGCTGACCCATGTCGGCGCTGCCGAGTGGGCCGACTTCGTGGTGACGGTGGACAGCGACAGCGTCGTCGCACCGGACGGCATCGAACAGCTGCTTCGGGCCATGTCCGATCCAGTGGTACAGGCAGCGACCAGCGCGTCTTGCCTCGTACTCAATCGCACCGCGTCGATCTGGACACGCGTGCAGGACCTGGAGATCAACCTCAGCAACATGGTGATGCGCCGAGCTCGGTCTTCGATCGGCGCGGTCGTGCCCACGTCGGGGGCGTTCTCGATCTACCGGGCGGGCATCCTCTGGGACAACTCCGAGGATTATCTGACGGAAGGCACCTTCGGCGACGATCGACGGCTTTCCCACTACTCACTGCAGCGCGGGCAGGTGGTGGCTGTCGACGAGGCAGTGGTCCGATTCGAAATGCCGCCCACCTACCGGGGGACGTTCCAACAGCGGACCCGCTGGTTCAAAGGGTACATGCGCTATCTGCCCTGGGAACTACGGAACTTCACCGGTTGGCCGCTCGCACTGCGATGCTGGAACCTGACGCTGGTGGCGCTGTATCCGCTGATCGTCGGATACGTGCTCGTGGCCATTCCGCTCCTGGGCGGCCAGGTGTACTGGCAGATGATCGCGTACTGGTTGGTACTGCTGTACATGCAGACCTCCCTCTACCTCGAACGTCCGGAGATGCCGTTCCGATCGCGTCTGGTGTGGTGGCTGCTCCTCACGCCGTTGCTGTTGGCCTATCAAATGATGCTGCTCCGCCCGGCGATGTACTACGCGGCAACGCAGACCCGCAGGATGGGCTGGGCCACGCGCGGCGCAATGGTGTAGTACCGCTGGCAGCACGCGCTGCCGGAAGGCTGTTCCCCTTCCCCGCCGGATCAAGCCCACTGGGGGCAGAACAGAGGCGTTCTCCGTGCTCGCCGCACCCGAGAAGCTTGCCGATGCTGCACCATTTATGATCATGTGTGCGTCATGATTCAGAAATGCGAGATTAGTCCGTCTCGCCTGACGGCCGTTTCTGATGCATCGTCAGCCCAGGGTGTCGAGGGTCGAGCTCTGCGCGTCCTGATCACGGGCCAGGGGTACGTGGGGTTGCCCCTGGCCATGGCAGCGGTACGGGCGGGCCACCGGGTCGTCGCGTACGAACCCGACCGCGAACGTTGCCAGCGGCTGAGGGAAGCGCACTCCTACGTGGAGGACGTTCCGCACCGGCAGCTGCGGGCCGCGCTCGCCAGTGGACGCTACCTCCCGGTGTCCGACAGCACGGCGCTGAACCCCGGATGGGACGTTGCGGTCATCGCCGTGCCGACACCGCTCAGGGACGGGATGCCGGACCTGGGCCATGTCCGCGCCGCCGGCTCCCTGTTGGCACACGGACTCCGCCGCGAACAAGGCCAGACCGTGGTCCTGGAGTCCACCACCCACCCCGGCACCACGCGCAACGTCCTCATCCCGCTGCTGGAGGAGGAGTCCGGGCTCACCGCCGGCGAGGACTTCCATACCGGGTACAGCCCCGAACGGATCGACCCCGGCAACCGGGAGTGGACGTTCGCCAACACACCCAAGGTCGTCTCCGGCCTGACACCGGCCTGCACCGCACGGGTTCGCGCCTTCTACCGGACGGTCACGGCGACCGTGCACGAAGCGGGCACCCTGGAGAGCGCGGAACTGGCGAAGATCCTGGAGAACACCTTCCGGCACGTCAACATCGCCCTGGTCAACGAGCTGGCCCGCTTCGCCCACACCCTCGGTATCGACTTGTGGGACGCGCTGCGCCTGGCGGAGACCAAGCCCTTCGGCTACATGAAGTTCACCCCCGGCCCCGGGGTGGGCGGTCACTGCCTGCCGGTCGACCCCGTCTACCTCAGTCACCACGTCAGAACGACATTGGGTGAGTCGTTCCGCTTCGTCGAGCTCGCCCAGGACATCAATGAGCAGCAACCCGCCTATGTGGTGCGGCGCCTCCAGGACGGCCTCAACGCCCGCGGAAGGCCGCTCAAGGGTTCGACGATCGCCGCCCTCGGGCTGTCCTACAAACCAGGCAGCGCCGACGTACGGCAGAGCCCCGCCCGCGTCGCCATCGACATCCTGCGCGCCAAGGGCGCCATCGTCACGGTCGTCGACCCTCACGCGGCGGCGACCGAGCCCGGGATCCTCGGCGAGATGGTTCCCGCCGGCGACTACGACGCCGTGCTCATCCTCACGGCCCACCCCGAGTTCGACCTCGGAAAGGTGGTTGCCGAGGCCCCCTACGTGCTCGACACCCGCGGTGTCGCACCGGCCGGCTCCTGCGTCGAGCGCCTGTGACCCCCGGTCGAACCGGCCGACCGGGGACCGAGGAGCCCGAGGGCCGGCAGGGGCGGTCGACATCGCGGTGGGCTTCCCTCGACCCGGCGGCACGTGTCACCGGGCCGAGAGGACGAGCTAGAGCACGGCGACCGTGAACCACGTGTTGGCGTAGTACCCGGCGTTGTACGTGTAGACAGTGATCGAACTGGCGTCGAAGCCGCAGGTGCCGGTCGGCGCGCGGCGGACGTCGATAGTGGTCTGCCTTCCGCTGTTGGGCGTCGCCAGGACCACCGCGTTCTTCAACGGGACGGCACTGTTCACCTTGACGCAGTAGCGGCCCTTGGCCACGCGCTGGGACGACACGACGTTCTTGCCCGAGGCGAGAGTGCCATCGGCTCTGACCTTGGCAGCCGCGCGGGCGTTGGGGGCGTCCAGGTCGGCAGCCACTGCTGAGGTAGCGGTCAGGGAGAGCGAGGCCACTGCGCCGACGGCGACGGCCAGTGAAATGCGTCTTCTCAACGACACGGAGACTCCTTCCGGTTGCCTGCCCACCGGTGAGGGGAGGCAGGGGGAGGCAGGGGCGAGAGAGCGCCGTCCGCCTTGTCCGATAATGTGATCTTGACGGGATACTGCACCGGTCCCGGCGCTGTGACCGCGCCTTTCGTCTCGGGTTCGCCGCACTTCACCCGGTCAGCGGCGGGCCGCAGGCCAGCGCCCGTGCGCCCCGGAGAGCCGGAGGAAGAGGCACTGGTCGTCGCCGGCCTGCGGGGCGGCCGGGGTCCGCCGGATCAAGGCGAAGACGGCCGAGGCCGTCGCGCTCTCGAAGCCCTGCTCGGCTGCGGAGGGAGGTGCCGGGCCAAGGAAGAGAGCGAGTCCGCAGGTGTGGGAGCGTTCGGCCCACCACTGATCGGCACCGCTTGGTCAGGTGAGGCTGAGACCACCGTCGACGGGGACGATCGCCCCGGTCAGGTACGAACCGCCCGGCTCGGCCAGCGTCGTGATCCACCACGCCACCTCTTCGGCCGTCGCCACCCGCCCGGCCGGAATGCGCTGCGAGATCTGCTCCAGGAAGCCCTGGTACTGGTCGTCGGACATGCCGAGGCGCTGTCCGATGCCGGTGTCGGTGACGCCCGGCGCCACCGACACCACGCGGATGCCGCGCGGCGCCAGCTCGACCGCCCGGGCGCGCGTGAACTGGTTCAGGCCCGCCTTCGCCGCCATGTAGACCGCGTTGTCCGGGAAGCCCTGGGTGGTCAGCGAGGCGGCCGTGCTGACGTTGACGATGGTGCCGCCCGTCTCCTCCAGCGCGTCCAGCGCCCCCTGGGCGAGGAAGGCGGGCGCCACCAGGTCCGTGCTGAACTGCCGCTCCACGGACGTCCGGTCGAGCTCCGCCAGCGGTGCTCGCCGGCGTCGGGGGTGGATCCAGGGCGACGACCGGGACGGGCTCGCCGTTCGGCCGGCGGGGCACATCCACGTCGATCAGCAGCGGCCGGCAGCCGTCCAGGCGTGCCACCAGGCCGTCCCGGAAGCGGACGCGGTCGGGCAGCGGTTCGGGGCGCGGGAACGTGAAGCGGCTGAAGCCGAGACCGTTCCCAGAACGCGGGGCCGTCTTCCGGCAGCGCCTGTGCGGTTCCGTAGTAGTACGTCAGGGCTTCGGTGATGGACTTCGCCGATTGCGGTGTCTACAGGAAGGTCGCGGAGGCCCAATTGGAGTGACCGGGGATTCCTCCGCGGTGAGTCCAGTCGCGGTAGAAGTCGATGGGAGCCACCGCTGGCGCGATGCAGGCCAGGCCGCTGGGTCAGCGGGCTGCGATGAGCAGCTGAATGCCGCCCGGACAGGACATGCCACCGAGTCCGACCCGGCCGGTGGACCACGTCCGGTCGGCAACCCAATGGTCGGCGCTGAGCTCAGTTCCGTCCTGCAGGGGGATGCAGATTCTCGTGGCAGCGTGGATTTAGAAGACCGGTGCAGCCATGAATGTTCTTTCCGTTTCTGTCAGTGATTGGTGACGGCGAGAAGTGTCGAGTGCAGGTGCTTGTCAATGCGGGCGATGACCGCGTCAGAGTCGCCGTCGCGGATGGCCTCAAGGATCTGCTGATGCTCGATCAGCACCTCCTGGCCGCGCCCCTGGCCGTGGGTCACCGCTTTGATGCCGACACGGAGCTGCCGCTGGCGAAGGGAGGAGTAGAACTCGGTCAGCAGCGGGTTGCTGCCCAGCCGGATCATGCGGGTGTGGAAGTCGATGTCCAGCTCGATGAACCGGCTCACGTCATCAACCGCGTCTGCTTGCTCGTCGATGATGCACTGCAGGTCGTCGGCCGAGCGCCGCAACGCGTTGAGGCTGTGGTGCACGGCCCATCGTTCGATCACGCCACGGGCTTCCATCAGCGCCCGGACGTCGGGGTCGGTGATGGGGGGAACATAGGCGCCCTTGTTCGGGATTCGCTTCAGGAACCCTTCGACCTCCAGCCGTAGGAGGGCGTCGCGCACGGGGGTGCGCGACGTGCCGGTCTCGGTGGCCAGAGTGGCTTCGTTCAGGAAGGCCTCTTGGTCGGCAGGCAACCCGATGATGTAGGACTTCACCCACTCGTAAGCGATCAAGGGTGCGGACTGTGCTCGGTGCTGGATCATCGTCGTTCCTTTCGATGGGATGACGCGCTCTCCGCACCGTACTCAGGCGCCCGCCTGCTACTTCCTGCCGTGCGTGACGCGGTGCAAGCCGTTTCGGGTGGATACGTGTGGCGGGTGGAGGGCGAGCTGACGGCGTCCATCTCGCTGATGACCGTCAAGGTGCCGGCTTCGGGTGAGTTCCCGCCGTCCCCACCGGCGCATCCGCTGAGGACAAGCGCCGCCCCGGAGGCGACGGCGGGCATGCCGCGCCGCAGGGCGAGGGCCTGCTGGGTGATGACACGAGACCTCCTTCGATCTGGTCAGGCGCCTGACGAGGTGACTGTACACGAACGGTAGACACATTGTATACAACTGGTCTACAGTCACTGACATGCCGGGCGGATCCTGGGCCATTGCGGCCGAACTGGAAGGAATCACCATGGAAATCGCACTACTGCAGGCGGCGAGCCCGGACGGCGAGTCTCAGCTCGACCGAATCGATCGGATCGCGCGGTTGCTGTCAGATCAGCAGGGAGCGGACCTCGTGGTGCTGCCTGAGCTGTGGAGCGCCGGATACTTCCACTTCGACGACTACCCTCGGCTGTCCGAGCCGCTTGACGGGCCTACCGTGCGCATGTGTCAGGCCGCCGCCCGATCGCTCGGAGCGCATGTGCACATCGGCAGCATCGTGGAGCGCACGCCGAACGGAGCTCTGCGGAACACCTCGCTGCTGCTGGATCCTTCCGGCACAGTCGTGCACCAGTACTCGAAGATCCACGTATTCGGCTACCAGTCGCAGGAAGCTCAGCTCCTCACTCCGGGGGATGCGCTGCCGGTCGCCGATTCGGCTCTGGGGCGCATCGCCGGCACCACCTGCTATGACCTGCGCTTCCCCGGGCTGTGGTCGGAGCTGAGCGTGCGCGGCGCGGAGATCGTCGTTGTTCCGGCGGCGTGGCCGGCTGCTCGACGGGAACACTGGCGGCTCCTCACATCGACCCGCGCGCTCGAGCACCAGGTCTTCGTGATCGCGTGCAACGCCGCCGGCCAACAGAACGAGGTGCAGCTGGCCGGCACCAGCCGCGTCGTCGACCCGTTCGGCCGCCTGATCGCGGAGGCGGGAGAACACGAGCAGGTCCTGCGGGCCTCCGTCGATCTGGCCGAAGTCGCGGCCACGCGAGCCGAATTCCCGGTAATCGCCGATCGGCTTCCCGACTACGCCAACCTGTCCAAGTGAAATCAGAGACAGCGCATGACAACCACCCAATCGACACCTCGCCGAACGGGGCTTTGCGGCACGACTTCTGGGAGGAGGTCTTCATCTTCGCGCTGTTCGCCAGCAGACGGTTCGCCATCTCCGTGCTCGGTGCTAAGCAGGAGGCCACGGCGCGTCAGTTCGCTGTACGTGACATCCGGGCGGATCAGGGCCTCGCCGGACAGCCGGCCGGCCGGGCGACCCAGATCCTCAGCTACGAGGCGGACTCCGTCGTGGATCACCGCACGCCGCCGCCTCGCCCGAGATCACGAGCAGTGGCCGGCTCACTCCGCGAGTGTGATCCGCTGGGAGATGGCCGGCATCCGCGGCTGGGTTACCCGCGCGTGGGGCACTTGGTTTCCTGAGGTTTCGTCGGGTTCCGGTGCTCCGAAGTCCATGAGGGTGAGCGAAGTCCTCGGGATCCGTAGCCGGTCTCCTGCGGTGTGGAGTTCGAAGCCCTGTTCGTTGGTTGCCCATGGCCCCTGGTCACGGTCGGACGCCTGAACACCGGTGACCTCGAACACCTCTTCGTGCCGGGCGGACAAGCCGCGTAGAAATCGCCCGGGAATCGTGACGCTTCCGCGAACGCGTCCCGCTGAATGGCACGGCACAGCACGCTGAGGGCCACCTAGATCAAGGAGAATCGATGCGTGCCAAAAAGACCACGACCGCGTTAGCCGGACTTCTACTGACGGTCGGACATTCCGCCGCTCAGGCATCCTCCACACAAGCGGCGGCTTCGTGCGAGGGCACCTACACGATCGTCGTCGGCGGAACCGGCAGTTCCTGGGACAACGACAGCTTCACCGGCAACATCCAGCAGCACGTCGGATACCCGACGCAGATTCCCAACGGCGCGAGCGCCCGGGCGGGCGTCAACGAACTGAACCAGCCGGTTCCGGCCGCGGGCAGGCGGTGAGCTTCCCGTTCCACCTTGGTCCTCGCCGTCGCCAGCCATCGACCGTCGGCACCGCAGCTGCCTTACGAGGTCCTATGGGAACTCGGCATCACCGGATCGTCGGGGCTTTGGTGAGCCGCCGAGCCATACCGGCTTCACCGACCGAGAAGGGGAAACCGTGCGTGCGCTGCCCACTCCGCCTCCTACGCTGTGCTGGATCAGGGAGAGACCGGCGAGGGGGATGCTCATGGAGATCGGCTTGGCCGAAGCAGTGGCTGCGGTGCGTGAGGAACTTCGCAGGGCCTCCGAGCAGGGGGCCGACGAGGGGCTGAAGTTCAGTGTGGGTCCGGTGCAGATGGAGTTCGAGGTCGAGCTGCGTGCCGACGCCCGGGCCAAGGGCGGGTTCCGGGTCTGGGCCGTCAGCGCAGAGACGGAGGCCGGTGTGGTTCGCGGCCGTACCCACCGGGTCTCCTTCGCGCTGACGCCCTGTCTTGAGGGGGCGCAGCAGGGCGTCCTGATCGCAGCCGAGCAGGATGCGCCCTTCGGCGCCGGCGATGTGAGCGGCACTGTCGAGTAATGAACCGCGACCGTGTAGTGATGGTCGGGGCGGGAGCGGCTACCGGGTCGGGCTATGTCGTCGGCCCGCGGCTGATCCTCACGTCGGCGCACGTCGTCGGCCCGGTGGGTACGGGCGTGCAGCTGCTGCATCCGGGGCGGGCGCCGGTCTACCAGGCAGCCGTCGTGTGGAGCGGCACCCCGGGCGGGTCGGACGACGCGGCTCTCATCCATGTGGACGACCCGGGCTGGCAGGCGCCCGCAGGCCGTGCTGAGCCCTGGGGTCGGCTCGGCACCCGGATCCCCCGGCAGCCGTGCCAGACCTGGGGTGTTCCGAAGGTGTCCGAGATCGTGTCGGCAGGCCTCCCGGAGAGGCCGGCCACCCCGGAACTGAAGCAGCTGAGCGGCTGGATCGATCCGGGCAGCGGCCTGGTGCACAACCGCCTGGTGATGGCCCTGGAACAGACCCCGCCGACCTGGACCCCCTCGACGAGGGCCGGCTCGCCGTGGTCCGGGCTGTCGGGCGCCGCTCTGCTCTGGGGGGGGGGGGTGGTGGGCGTGATGGCCGACGACCCGGCCCACTCGGCGTACGGGACACTGGAGGCCGTACAAGTGTCGGTACTCCACCGCGACGTCTCTTTCCGCACCGCCCTGTCGACGTACGGCGCCGACTCGGCGGTGTTGGAGACCGACACGTACCGCGAGGTGGCCGCGCCCTCCGCCGTGTTTCCGCCGGGCCCCGGCAGGGCGCCGCTCGCGCCGGCGGCGCTGTTGGATCCCGACCGTCAGGTGGTCGGGTTCCACGGCCGCCGGGAACTACTGGACCGCCTCGCGACATGGTGCACCCAGGGCGGGCCGGGCGCCTGGCTGGTGCACGGCCCGGGCGGTCAAGGCAAGACACGGCTCGCACACCAGTTGCGGACGGAACTGGAGTGCATGCCCTGGCACGGCCCCTACGGGCCGCCGCTTCCGTGGCGGGTGCTCTGGCCCCTGTTCGAGGCCCGGCCCGAGGAACTGGACGGGCTGCGGCACGCGATCGACCCGCTGCTGGTGGTGCTGGACATGGCCGAGATCAGGGTCCCGCAGCTCGATGCCCTGCTGAATGCTGCCGTTGACCCGCACCGCGCGGCACCGTTCAAGATCCTGCTGCTCGCCCGCAGCGGCGGCGAGTGGTGGCACAGTGCCCGGCGCGGCCCGCTGACGGGGAAGTACCTGCTCGCGGATGCCGAAGTCACCGACCTGCCGCCGCTGTTTCCCAACCCTGCCGCCCGCGAGGACGTCTACCGCGAGGCTGTCCGGTCCTTCGCAGCCGCCCTGTCCGCGGTCGTGCCGGAGCCCCGTCACCACTGGGCGGAGCTGGCGGCCGTGATGCAGCCCCCGGTGCTGCGTGGAGGCGACTGGAGCAATGTACTCACCCTCCACATGACGGCGCTCGCGGACCTCCTCGACGCGGCGTCCGAGCGCGACCGGCCCGCAAATACGGAGGACCGGCCATCACGGGACGCAGCGGACCGGCAGCCGCTCGACGCGGAGGACCGGCTGCTGGAGCACCAGAAGTGGTACTGGGACCAGAGCGCAGCCGCCCACGGCCTCGACTCGCTGCTTTTCCCGGACGGCCGACAGGACGCCATGGCACTCGCCGTGCTGGTGGAGCCGACCGACGACGACCAGGCACTCGCCCTGCTCGCCCGCCTGCCCGCGCTCGAACAGGCGGCCCACCCCGTTCGACTGCAGACCGCCCGATGGATCGGGGCACAGTGTCCCGGAGCCCCCGGCCACCCGTGGGGTGCGCTGCAACCGGACCGGCTGGCCGAACGCTTCGCAGGACGCCGCCTACTGTCCCACCCGCGGCTGGCGACCGCCGTCGTCGAGAGTCCCGGCCTCACCGACGCCCAGGCCGCCCGCCTGCTGGCCGTCCTCGCGCGGGCAGCCGCCCACCCTCCGCTGCGCGAGACCCTCACCCCGTTGGTGACCCGGACCTGCCGGGCGGTCCTGCCGCAGCTGGCGCTGCCCGCCATGGACGCCGCCATCATGGTGGAGGACCCCGCACCGCTGCTCGCCGCGCTCTCCGAGTACGCCGCGGACCCGACGGCCGTCACCGAACTGGAACGCCTGGCCGACCACCTCCCGCACTCCACCTACAACCTCGCGGAGTTCGGCGTTCACCTGCTGGAGCGGATCACCGAGCTGCACACCAGGGCCGAGGACACCGGAGGGGGCTCCTCCGAGCCGCTCGCCCTCCACGTGCGCCGCCTGTTCCGGCCCCGGGCCGCCGTGCAGGAACAACACGATCGCAACCGGCGCACCCTGGAACTCGCCCGGCGGCTGCGCCAGCTCGCCAAGAGCCAGTCGGAAGTGGGGCTGCGGGCCGAAGGGCTCACCTCCGCGCGGAGGGCGGTCGCGCTGCTCCGCCCGCTCGCCGGCACCGGCGGCCCGGAGGGAGCAGCGGCGGAGCTGGCCGCCGCTCTCAACAACCTGGCGTCCTGCCTGATCGACCTGGAGATGCGGGCCGAGGCCCTCGCTGATGCCGACGAGGGCGTGCGGATCGGCCGGGCCGTGGCCGATGCCGAGGGCCCCGTCCCCGTGGACCTGAGCCTGCACGGCCCCCGGACCCGACTGGCCCGACTCCTACAGACCTTGGCCGTCGCAGAGTCCGCGCTGGGGCGCCCGGAGCAAGCGGCCACAACCTCCGCAGCCGCGGTCCGGATCCTCCGGGAGCTGGTGGACCTAGGAGCCGAGGAGGCGGACGACCTGCTCGCGCGGAACCTGGCGAACCTCTCCAACTACTTCTCCGGGCAGGGGCGCTACGCCGAGGCGCTGGAGAGCGTCGAGGAGGCGGTCCGGATCACCGAACGGCTCGCCGAGGACCGTCCGGACGCCTTCCGGGTGAACCTGGCCAGCTGCACCGGTGTCCGCTCCCAACGGCTGGCCGATCTGAGCCGGGTGGAAGAGTCGCTCGCCGAGGCCCGCCGCAGCCTGGCCATGCGCAGGCGGCTGGCCCGGGAACGGCCCAGAGCACACGGCCGCGCACTGGTGAACGGGCTCAACAGCCTCGCCATGCAGCTCGGCAACACCGGCCTCCACGAAGAGGAAGGCACGACGTACCGCGAGGCGGCCGAACTGTGCGAGCAGCTGTCCTCCGAAGAGCCGGGCCTCTTCCGGGACCTACAGGCAATGGTCCTCAACAACCAGGCCCAGCAGCTCAAGGAAAGCGGTGATACGGAGAGCGCGATCGCGGCGGCCCGCAAGGCCGTCGACCTCTACAACATCTTGGAAGCGGAGCACCCCACCGCCCACCGGGCCGACATCGCCATGAGTCTCAGCGTCCTGGCCAGCACCCTGGCGGCCGGCGGGCACCAGGAGGAGTCCCTGGCCGGACACCTCGCCGCGGCCGACGCGTTCCGCAGCCTGGCCGCCGGCGGGTCGGTGGCGGTGATGGAACAGCTCGCGCAATGCCTCAACAATCTGGCGATCCAGCAGGATTCCGCCGGGTACGGCGAGGAGGCACTGGCGACCGTACGGGAGGCGATCGCTCTCCAGCAGCCGCTGGCGCAGGAGCTGCCCGACGCGCACCTACCGGATCTCTCCCTCTACACGATGCACGAGGCGGTCTGTCTCCACAAACTCGGACGCTCGGTCGAATCCGTCGCAGCCCTGAGCCGGGCGACGGACCTCGACGAAGAACTGACAGCGCGGTCCCCCGCCCGGTACGCAGGGCAACTCGCCGACCGGCTCGTCCTCCTCGGCGGTCTCGCCACGGCGGCCAATCTCAGGCCGCAGGCACTGCGTGCCCTGGACCGGGCCCTGACGATCCGCAGAAACCGTGCCGCCGCGGACGGTGTCGACCACGACCCTCGGCGCGCGCAGCTGCTGGACGCCCATGCGAGCAATCTGCTGGGCAGCGCTCGCTTCCAGGAGTCCGTCACCGCTACGGAGGAGACGGTCGTGATCCGGCGGGAACTCGTCACACGGTCCGATTCACCCGCGAGCCGCCTGGAGCTCGCCTGGGCACTGACGACACTCGGACTGCGCCGGTTCTCCGCTGGGCTTCGGGTGGAGGCGCTCGCACCGCTGGAGGAAGCCGTACACGGTCTGCGGCAACTGGCAGAGCAGCCGGGCGCCGCCGAGGAGGCCGTGCAGGGCATCGGCCGTACGCAGGAATCCTCCTCCTTCGTCAGCCTCGCGTGGGGGCAGGAGAGCATGACGGGTGCGCTGGGCACGGCCCTGCTCATGGCAGCGCCCGCCCATATGTGTCTCGGCCGGGAATCAACGGCCCGGGCCGCCGTCGAGGAAGCTGTGGCCGCCTTCGAGCGCCTCCCGCCCACCCATGCGCTCCGGGCCTTCCACCACGCGACCGCGATGGGCACACTGGGCGTGATCCGGAGCGAAACGGGCGACCCGGCCGACGGTCTGCCCGACCTTGACCGGGCCATCGAACTCGTCCGCCCTGCCGCACTGGACGGCGACGTGGCCGCCCGCCAGGCCCTCGGTCACCAGCTCACCGCTTCTGGCGGCCTGCTCCGGCGGATCCCCGCGCGGCTCACGGAAGCCATCGAGCGCCTGGAGGAAGCCGTCGCCATCGCCACCCGCCTCGCAGAGGAGGACACCACACCTCATGAGCCAGACCTGCTTCGCGCCCAGGGCGAGCTGGGCATCGCCCTCGCCCAATCCGGCCGGCGCGACGAGGCACTCCGGCTGACCCGCGAGGTCGTGGCCCGGACGCGGACGCTGACGGCCTCCGCAGCGACGGCCCGGGCCCTGGATCTCGGCACAGCCCTGCACGCGTTCGCCGCCGCCCGACTCCACACCGGGACACAGCACCCCACAACAGAACACGCAGACGCGGTGGCCCGTGCCCGGGAATCGGTGAACCTCCTGTCCCGGCTCTCCGAACGAGAGCCAGGCCTTCTGCTCCGCACACTGCCAGAAGCCACACGTACACTTCGTGACCTCGACATGCAGCGCAGGTAGACCCAGTCGGTGAACCGGAACCCGGCCGGGTCACCGACGTTCTTCTCGCGGCGATCATCGGCTCGTGCGTGTGTGCCATGCTCTGCGGTATGGCACATGATCACACCGGTGGGACGTTGGGTATCGGCCACCGTGACTCCGAACTCAGCGAACGCCTGTCCAGGGAACTGGACGAGGTCAACTTCCCCGCTACCGGGACGACCGCCGCGGACCAGGGCGCACTGTCAGTGCAGGCCGTCGACGACGCTGGCGAGCTCATCGGGGGTCTCACCGCTTGGACGTGGGGTGGGCTGCTCGGTATCGAAATGCTCTGGGTCCGCGAAGAAAGCCGCGGAGACAGTTGGGGAAGCAAGCTTCTTCTGGCCACCGAGGAAGAGGCACGGAGGCGTGGGTGCGATCGCGCGTGCGTCTCGTCCTTCACTTTTCAGGCCCCGGCGTTCTATCAGCGACACGGATATGTCGAGACCGGTAGGACTCTGGGGATTCCTGGCGGCGCCGAGGATGTCCACATGTACAAGTCCCTGACTTAGGTCCAGGTGGGCGACGGCCCAGCTGTATTCGGCCACGGGTACCAGCAGTACAGCCGCTGGCGCTAAGCGTTTGATCGCGGCTGTCAGCTGCCGATCTCGGCGTTCGGACGGGGCTGGGACTGGAGCCGCTCGCGAAGGTCGATCTCCTCGGCGGCGTTCATGGCCAGACTCTTCAGCTCGTGAACGGTGATGATGACGGGCGTCTCGGGGGCGGCCTCCTTGGACTGGTGGGCCAGGGCGAGAGCCTTCTCCAGCTCGGGCCGCAGCTTCACCCGGGTGCTGATCTGCTCCTTGAAGACCTTGTGGCACCGGGATCTCCAGTTCCTCGCGGAGCGCGGGGACGTGATCGCCTTCGGGGCTGTCGCAGACGCGAGGTGAACCGTACGGGATTCAGTGCTGCGCCTGATCCCCAAGTGGCTGATCCGGCACTGGGAGTTCATCGCAGGGCGAGAGGGGTCTCGGATTCGACGCGGGACAGCTTCTCAGGATTGCGGACGACGTAGAGGCCGGTGATGCGGCCGGCCTCTACGCGGGCTGCCATGATGCCGTCCAGCTCACCGTCCACGTGGACCACCAGCGCCGGGCTGCCGTTGACCACGGTGGGGCCGAAGGTGATCGGAACCGTGGTCTTGCCGAGGCCGCCGGCCAAGAGGCGGGCCACCTTGTCGGCGCCGACGATCGGCCGCAGCGCAGCGTGCTTCACACCGCCGCCGTCGCCCATGTAGACCACCTCAGGCGCAAGCACGTCGAGCAGGCCCTGCAGGTCCCCGCCCTCCAGTGCCCGCGAGAACGACTCCAGAGCCGCCCGCGTCTGGCTCTGGGACACCACTTCGCGCGGGCGCCGGGCATCCACGTGCCGGCGGGCCCGGTGCGCGATCTGGCGGACGGCCGCCGGGGTCTTGTCGACCGCCGCCGCGATCTCGTCGTAGCCGACGTCGAAGACCTCGCGCAGTACGAAAACGGCCCGCTCGGTCGGCGACAGCGTCTCCAGGACGAGCATCACCGCCATCGACACGCTCTCGGCGAGCTCGACGTCCTGGGCCACGTCGGGCGCGGTCAGCAGCGGCTCCGGCAGCCACGGGCCCACGTACGACTCCTTGCGCCGCGACACCGTGCGCAGCCGGTTGAGCGCCTGTCGGGTCGTGATCCGGACGAGGTACGCGCGCTGGTCGCGCACCTGCTCCAGGTCGACCTCGACCCACCGCAGCCAGGTCTCCTGCAGGACGTCTTCGGCATCGGTTGCCGAGCCGAGCATCTCGTACGCGACGGTGAAGAGCAGATTGCGGTGGGCGACGAATGTCTCGGTCGCCCAGTCAGTGGCGTGATCATCACTCATGTCTTGACCATCTCCCCCTCGACCGGCCCGGACCTAGGAAACCCGTTCGACGACGACCGGCGCCTCGGCGCGCATGACCTCCAGAGCCTCCTGGCGCCCGGCGCCTCCCTTCACGCGGTGCAGCTTGTACCCACCGGGCTTGTGCGCCTCATCGGCCAGGTGCTTCACGATGCCCTTGCATACGGCCTCCTTCATCTTCGCGCCGAGGCGACCGTCGATGTGGAACCACACCGCGACGTCGGACCTGTTGCCGAACTGGAAGATGCCGGTGCCCCGTCCCAGGCTGATGCACTGCGCTCCGAACGACTGGTTGAGGGTCTCGGGCTGCTCTCCTGCCAACCGGCTGAGCACCGTGTCGGCGGCCCTCGCGCCCAGAGGCATCGCGGCCTGGCAGCTCATCCGCAGCGGCAGGCCCGACGGTGCCGCCGAGTCCCCGGCCGCGACGATGCGGTCGTCATCCACGCTCGTCAACGTCTCGTCGGTGAGCAGGCGGCCCAGGGCATCGGCGCTCAGCCCACTGCGCGTGGCCAGGTCCGGCACGCCGAAGCCGGCGGCCCAGATGGTCACCGCGCTCGACAGCTCCCGGCCGTCGGCGAGCCGCACAGTATCGCGGGTCACCGCCGTCACCTTGGCGTCCGAGCCGTGGAGCACGGTCACTCCGAGTGCCGCCAGCCGCCCGGCCACCGAACGCCGGCCCCGGGTGTGGAGGTACGGGCCGAGCACGCCGCCGCAGACAAGGGTGACGGTGCGGCCCTGCTCGGCCAGTTCGGCGGCGGTCTCGATGCCGGTGGGCCCGGCGCCGACCACCGTCACCGCGGCCGTCGTGGGCGCGGAGTCGAGGACCGGCCGCAGCCGCTCCGCCTCCTCCAGGGTGGCGATCGGGTAGGCGAACTCGGCCGCTCCGGGCACCTGCGGGTCGGCGCTGCCACTGCCTACCGCGTAGACCAGGTAGTCGTAGCCGACCGCACCACCGCTCGCCAGCTCCACAGCGCGCCCGGCCGCGTCGATCCGCGTCACGCTGTCGACCACCAGCCGGACGCCCTCCGCCAGGACCTCCTGGTAGTCGACGACGGCGGCGTCGGTCCCGCCCACCAGTTGGTGCAGGCGGACCCGGTGGACGAAGGTCGGGCGCGGGTTGATCAGCGTCACGGTGAGGTCGTCGCGCTGCGTCAGGCGATTGGCCGCCATGACGCCGGCGTACCCGCCGCCGATCACGACCACATCGGTGTTCTCAGCCATGATGTCTCCCTCGGTTCGAGCGGTTCGAGCACAAGACACCGCCTGATCGATCCCTGTGACAGCGTGTGAGCCAGATCACTTCGCAGGCGTGGCCGTCTGCACGGATTCCGGTCCGACCGCGGCGAACGCCTCCATACGTGCTCGTACGCCGTCTCCATCCACTCGGTGTACTCCTTGACGCAGGAGACGTCCTCGATCTCCAGCTGCGCGGCCAGGTGCTCCACCACCGGCCATGGCGCGGCCAGGGGGTCCTCCAGAAACCGTTCGGTGCGGGTCGACGTCCGTCTGGGGCCTGGTGGCCCATCCCGAAACCGTCGCCCTCGCCCGCACGGACGCGGCACTCCTCCGGCGTCAGGTGAGGCCGCCCCTTCCACACCAGGGAATATAAGGGTAGGCTCACCTAAGTTGATCATTGTGTGGTGGAGGAGATCGTGATCGAAGCCCGCTCCGGGCTCCGGGTCCCCCCGGAGGTCCGACCGGCGCGGCAGCGGCTGACCGGAGTCGGCGGCCGACGCCGCTGGGCCGGACTTCTGGTGCTGCTGGGAGTGGCGGCGCTGGCCGTGCTGCTCTCCATCGCCCTGGGGTCCAAGCCGCTCACCCCGGGCCAGGTCTGGCACGGCCTGTGGAGTCCGAAGGGCCTGGAGGCGGACATCATCGTCCGGGATCTGCGCATGCCGCGCACCTGGCTCGGGCTCGTGGCCGGTGCCGCGTTGGGGGTGGCCGGCGCGCTGATGCAGGGTCACACCCGGAACCCCATCGCCGATCCGGTGGTTCTGGGCATCAGTGCGGGGGCCGGAACGTGTGTGGTCGCCGCCGTCTTCCTGCTGGGCATCTCCGGTCTCCACGGCTACGTGTGGTTCGGATTCCTCGGTGCCGCCGCGGCCAGCCTGTTGGTCCACACGGTGGGGCGGCTCGCTCGGGGCGGCGCCACTCCTGTCACCCTGGCGCTGGCGGGTGCTGCCGCGCACGCCCTCTTCACGGCACTCACCGCGAGCATGGTACTGATCGACCGGCAGGCCCTGGAGGTCTACCGGTTCTGGACGGTGGGCACTGTCTCCGGCCGCCCGGTGGAACTCGTCGTGCAGATGCTCCCCTTCGTCCTGGTGGGTCTGGTGCTGGCCGCCTCCAACGCCGGCGGACTGAACGCCCTGTCCCTGGGGGAGGACGTGGCCCGGTCGCTGGGCCTGCGGGTGGGGCTCACCCGGGCGGTCGGTATGGCTGCCATCACCGTGCTGACCGGCACCGCGGTCGCCGTCTGCGGGCCGATCGGCTTCGCCGGGCTGGTCGCCACGCACATCGCGCGGTACTTCACCGGGCCCGACTACCGTTGGATTCTCGTCTACTCGGGTCTCCTCGGTGCCTCCCTGGTGGTTCTCGCCGACACCCTCGGCCGTCTGGTCGCCCGGCCCGGGGAGCTTCAGGTCGGCATCATGCTCGCGCTGATCGGCGCCCCCGTCTTCATCTACCTGGTGGGCCGCCGGAAGCCGGTGAGGCCATGACCTCCCGCATGGCACCCGGACCGGGCTCCTCGGCGCCCGCGGAGACCGCCGCCGGCGCCGAGCCGAACGGCCCCCGGCCCGGTCGCCGGCCGGCCGTTCCCGGCCGCCGGGCGCTGCGCGCCGGTCCGTTCTCCGTCGGCTGGCGCCCCCGGCAGGTCCTGGTGCCGCTGGTGACCGCCGTAGTGCTCGTCGCGGCCGTCGCCGTGAGCACCGCCCGGGGCAGCAGTTCCCTCTCCGCCTGGGAGGTGGCCCTGCGGCTGCTGGGCGGCGGCACCCCGGAGCATGACTTCGTCATCTTCGAACTGCGCCTGCCGCGCGCTCTGATCGGCGCCCTGGTGGGCGGCGCACTCGGACTGGCAGGAGCGATCGTCCAAGGCATCGCGCGCAATCCACTGGCCAGCCCCGACATCCTCGGGATCACCAGCGGAGCCGGGGTCGGCGCCGTCACCGTGATCGTCCTGGGCGGTTCCTACGGCAGTGTCAGCGGCCTGTCGGCCGACATCGGCGTTCCCACCGCTGCCGTGGGTGGTGCTCTGGCCGCCGCCCTGGCCGTCCACCTGCTCGCCGTGCGGCGGGGAATCTCCGGCTACCGGGTGCTGTTGGTCGGCGTCGGCGTGAACGCGGTCCTCGGCAGCGTGCTTTCCTGGCTGCTGGTCAAGGCCGACATCGAGGACGTCGGCCGGGCGCTGGTCTGGCTCAACGGCAGCCTCGACCAGGGCGCCGGTTGGTCCGTCGTCCGGACCACTTCCTTGGTACTGGCCGTACTGATGCCCGTCGCCCTGGTGCTCTCCTTCACCTTCGGGGCCCTCGCCTACGACGAGGACACCGCGCGGGGCCTCGGGGTGCGCATGACCGGGGCCCGGGTGGCCCTGCTCCTCATCGCCGTACTCCTCACCGCCACCGCGACCGCTGCGGCCGGGCCGGTCGCCTTCGTCGCGCTGGCCGCACCACAACTGGCCCTGCGGCTGGCCCGCACCGGTACGCCGCCGCTACTCGCCTCGGCCCTGCTGGGGGCAGCCGTCACGGTGTGGGCCGATGTGCTGGGCCGTACGGCCTTCGGCGATCTACAGCTGCCGGTCGGTGTCGTGACGGCCGCACTCGGCGCGCCCTATCTGCTCTACCTGCTCGTCCGAAGCGGAAAGGCACGTACCTCATGACCGGGACCATCAAGCTGGGCAAGGCGACGGAGGTGTCGCCGTCGCGGGGGGAAGAAGCGGCCGGACCGCATCCCGCTCCGGTGCGGCTGCGCGCGCGGGGGCTCACCTTGGGCTATGCGCAGCGCCCGGTGATCGAGGGGCTCGACCTGGAGATCCCGGACGGTTCGTTCACCGCGGTCATCGGCCCCAACGGCTGCGGCAAGTCCACTCTGCTCCGGGCCTTCGGGCGGCTGATGAAGCCACGCGCCGGCGAGGTGCTGCTGGACGGCACCCCGATACACCGGATGCCGACCCGTCAGGTCGCGCACCTGGTCGGCCTGTTGCCGCAGTCCCCCGTGGCGCCCGAAGGAATCAGCGTCGCCGACCTGGTCGCCAGGGGCCGGCATCCCCACCAGAGCTGGTACCGGCGCTGGACCGGCGAGGACGAGGCGGTCGTGGCCCGGGCGATGCGGGCCACCGGCACCTACGAGCTGGCGGAGCGGGACCTGGACGAACTCTCGGGCGGGCAGCGGCAACGAGCCTGGATCGCCATGGCGCTCGCCCAGGACACCGAGCTGCTCCTGCTGGACGAACCCACCAACCACCTGGACCTGGCGCACCAGGTGGAGGTGCTGGACCTGGTGCGGACGCTGCACCGGGACCTCGGGCGCACCGTGGTGCTGGTACTGCACGATCTGACGCTGGCGGCCCGCTACGCGGATCGCCTGGTGGCGATGAAAGAGGGGCGCATCGTCGCGCAGGGCGCGCCACGGGACGTACTCACCGAGGAGATGCTGGCGGAGGTCTTCGGGCTGCACGGCCGGGTCCGGCACGACGAGGAGACCGGTTGCCCTCTGGTGATCCCGCTCAGCCGCTGTGCGGAAGGGGACGGCTGACGGAGCGACGGACGAACCGGGGCCGAAGCGATGCGCCGTCAAGGTGACGGCGCCTCTGGAATTCACCCACGCCACCGTACGGATCATGCTCCAGGGCAGCGGCGGCACCGTGGTCGACCCGTCCTCCCTCACTGGTCCGATTCCGGGCAGGGGATCTGCCTCCGCCTCCTCCAAGGCGTGGACCCGGTACTTCTTCCAGGAGCTGAGCGAGGCCCTGCGGGGACCGGGACACAGGTGATGGCGCTGTGCCCGGGCTTCGACCGCACCGAGTTCCCCGCCCGTGCCGACGTCGTCGACTGGTGCCCCTCGGATGCAGCACGCGGTCGGACGTTCTCACTGCCGGGACTTCGCACGTGTCAACCGGATGCTCGGCAACGCCGGCCGGTGCCCGGGCCTGACCGCACAACCGACAACCGACAACCGACAACCGACAACCACGGAAAACCTCTTGCCGCGCTCCGCGGCAACGCACCACTACGAAAGCGAAGAACCCCAGAATGAGAACGCGCCGAGCCTTCGCCGCAGCTGCGCTGGCCCTTCCGATCCTGCTGACCGGTTGCGGCAGCAGTGACCCCGCGCCCGCCAAGGCTGCCGCGGGAAAGACAGCCCCGGCCCTTCGCGAGATCACCCACGACCTCGGCACGGTGAAGGTGCCCACCAAGCCGGGGGCCGTCATCGCCCTCGACGAGGTCGCCGGACTGACCCTGCTCTCCTTCGGCATCAAGCCCGACGCGGTCTACCTGGCCAGCGCGCAACCGCGCGCGCAGGAGATCCTCACCGCCAACGACGTGGAACTGCGAAAGATCGAGGTCGGCAAGACACCCGAACTGGAACAGCTCACCGAGGACGCGCCCGACCTCCTGGTCGGTACCGGGGCGGCCGGGGCCACCGGGCAGAACTACAAGAGCCTCAGCCGGCTGGCCCCCACCGTCGTTCTGCCCATCGAGGGCGAGTGGCGCGAGATCGTGCGACGGACCGCCGGCTTCTTCGGGGCGGAGGAGGCCGGCAAGCGCCAGATCACCGCGGCCGAGACCGTGCTGCGCACCGCCGCGGACGCCGTGAAGGGCGAGCGCACCCTCTCCCTGCTGGGCAACTCCTTCGGCTCCAACGACTTCACCATGCCGCCGCACGTGCCCATCTCCACGCTGATCGCAGAGGCCGGCTTCACCCGCCCGGCCTTCCAGCAGAAGAAGGCGAAGGGGTACTCGGTCCCGCTGTCGAAGGAGTACCTGCCGGAGCAGGACGCCGAGCTCATCGTCATCCCGCGCGGCGAGTTCTACACCCCTGACGCACTGACCAAGAACCCGGCCTTCAAGGCCACCGGAAAGGTCGTCACCCCGGACGCCGACGTGTGGTTCGGCATGTCCGGCTTCGCCTTCTACGCGTCCGCCCACGACCTGCTCGCGCTCGCCTCCGGCAAAGGCGAGCTCAGCTCGGCCGACAACATCCAGGACATCTGGGCCGCCTACCTGGAAGCCTCCAAGGTCTGACTCCGAGAGCCGCTGCGCCGCAGCAAACACGCGGTGCCCCCGTGGCCGCGGGGGCACCGCGCCACCAGCCGAGACGACAGGCCGAGGAGACGATCAGCCGGCGATGGCCACCGACACGACGAAGAGGAAGAGCACGGCGATACCGCTGTGGTTCCCCGTGCTCTTCCTGACCACGTTCACCTTCTCCACGGCCGACCGTGTGATCGCGGGCATGCTGCCCGAGGTCGCGGCCGGCCTCTCCGTCCCCGAGGCGATGGCCGGCCCACTGGTGACGGTCTTCTCCCTCACCGTCGCGGTCGTCACTCCTGTGGCCGGTCTGCTGCTGGCCTCCACCACGCGCAGGACCGTGGTGCTCGCGGCCCTCGCCGTCTTCACCGCCGCCGACCTCCGCGGGCCGCACGACAGCGGCGCCCGCCCGGGCCCGGTCCGGCGAGACGGAGCCGCCCGGTGAGCGTGCCGCCCCCCGACCCGACGCCCGCACCCACCACTCTGGGTGCCCTGCTGCGCCCCGTCCTGGGTCGGCTCGTCCTCACCGCGCTGTGCTCGGCGGTGGCCGCCGTGGCCTCGGTGGTGCCCCTGGTCTGCCTGGTGGAACTCGCCCGGATCCTGCTGCCCGGTCTCACCGAAAACCCCATCGACGAGGGCGCGGCATGGACCGCCGTGGCCGTCGCCGCCGCTGCGCTGGCCCTGCGGCTGGTGCTGCTGCTGTGCGCCTCCACCGTCTCCCACCTGGCCGACGTGCGACTGGGGTCGCTGCTCCGCCGCAGGGTCGTCGGCCACCTGAGCCGTGTTCCGCTGGGCTGGTTCACCCAGCGCAACTCCGGCCTAGTGAAGAAGGCCGTCCAGGACGATGTCGGTGCCCTGCACCACCTGGTGGCGCACTCGGTCACCGAGCTGACCACGGCGCTGGTGGTGCCGACCGTGATCGTCGGCTACCTGCTGCTGTCCGACCCGCTGATGACCGTCATCACCCTGGTCCCGGTGGCGGCCGGCATGCTCGGCCTAAGGATCGCCACCCGGGGCACCACGCACAAGCTCATCGAGTACGCGGGCTCGCAGGCACGCCTCGGAGCCGCCGCCGTGCAGTTCACCGACGGCATCACCGAGGTCAAGACGTTCGGCACCCTCGGCCGGGCGCACGACGCCTACCGGGAGGCAGCCGAGGACTTCGACGACCGCCACCGGGACTGGATGCGCTCCAGTTCCGCCGGGGCGACCTTCATGGAACTGGCCCTCTCGCCGATGACCCTGCTGCTGACCACGGTGCTCGCCGGGGGAGCTCTGGTGCACTCCGGACACCTCGACGGTCCGTCGGAGCTGCTGCCCTTCATCGTCCTGGGGCTGGCGATACCCGCGCCGGTGCTCGCCGTCGGCTTCAACTACCACGCCCTGCTCGCGGCCCGTGGCGCCGCCGCCCGGGTCCGGGAGATCCTCGCCGAGTCCGCCCTCCCCGCACCGGCCGAGCCTGCGACCGCACCCGACGCCGGCGCCGCCCTGCGCCTGGAGGCCGTGGACTTCGACTACGGCGGCCACGCCGCCCTGCGCGGTGTCGACCTGACGCTCCGCCCCGGAACCGTGACCGCCCTCGTCGGTGCCTCCGGGTCGGGCAAGTCGACCCTCGCCAAGCTGGCCGCCCGCTTCCACGACCCGTCCGCGGGACGGATCACCCTGGGCGGCACCGACCTGCGCGCACTCTCCTTCGAAGACCTCTACGCCCACATCGGCTTCGTCTTCCAGGACACCACGCCGCTGCGCATCTCCGTCCGGGACAACATCCGGCTGGCCCGCCCCGGCGCCGACGACACCGAGGTCCTGCGCGCAGCCTCCGCGGCACGGCTCACCGAGGTGATCGAACGTCTCCCCCGGGGCCTGGACTCCGTCATCGGCGACGACGCCGTCCTGTCCGGCGGCGAGTGCCAGCGCATCGCCATCGCCCGTGCCATCCTCGCGGACCGGCCGCTGCTCGTCCTCGACGAGGCCACCTCGGCGGTGGACCCCGACAGCGAGGCGGCCATCCAGCAGGCGCTCAGTGCGCTCAGCTCGGGCCGGACCCTCCTGGTGATCGCCCACCGGCTGCACACGGTACGCGGTGCCGACACCATCGCGGTGCTCGACGGCGGTCGCATCGTCGAACAGGGCACCCACGAGGAGCTCCTGGAGAACGGCGCCCACTACGGGGCCCTGTGGGCCGCCCACCAGGGCGGCGAAGAGCCCCGGCGGCCCGACGACACCACCGAAAGCGAGCTGTCGAACCGATGATCCGCTCCCTGTTCGCCCTGCTCGACCCGGCGGGCCGCCGCCAGCTGCGCGCCCTGCTGATCCGCGTCGGCGTGGCGGCCGTCCTCCAGGGACTTGCCGGCTGCACCCTCATCCCGCTGCTCGGCGCACTGTTCACCGATGACCGGGACGGGGTGTGGACCTGGGCCGCGGTTCTGGCCGGCCTGGTGCTGGCCCACCACACGGTGATGCTGCGCAACCACCGCCACGCCGGTGAGCTCTCCAGCTCCCTGCTGCGGCTGCTCCACGCCCGGCTGGGCGAAGCGCTGACCCGCATCCCGCTGGGATGGTTCGCCGAAGGACGCGCGGCGACCGTCAACCGGCTGGCCACCAAGACCGCCGTCGACGTGGCCACCGCCCCCGCCCACCTGGTGGCCCCGGTGGTGGCGGCGGTGGCCACCCCGGCGACCATCATCGCCGTCACCCTGGCCGTGCAATGGCAGATCGGGCTCGCCCTGCTGCTCGGCACCCCGCTGCCGCTGCTCGCCTACCGTCTCTACCTCCAGGTCATCGAGCGCGTCGAAGACACCTGGGAGGCCGGCACCAACCGCGCCTCCGAGCGGGTCCTGGAGTACGCGCGACAGCAGCCGGTGCTACGAGCCTACGGTGGCGGCGGTGCTCCCCTGGACCGGGCCCTCACCGACCAGGACGCGGGTGCCCGGAGCATGGTCCTGGGCAACTCGGCGGCCACCGCGCCGCTCTTCCTGGCCCTCCAGACGGTGCTCACCGCGGTGCTGGCCCTCACCGTCATGCTCGCCCTCGACGGCGGAGATGACATCGCGGTGCTGATCGCCGTGATGGTGCTGGCCGTGCGTTTCGTGGAGCCGCTGACGGCCGTGGCCGAGGTCGCCGGCGGCCTGCGCATCGCCACCGTGGGGCTGCGGCGCTTCCGCGAGGTACTGGACGTCCCGCCGCTGCCGGAGCCCGGCTCGCCCGCGGCCTCCGGGCCGCCGTCCGTGGAATTCCGTGAGGTGAGCTTCGGCTACGCCCCGGGCCGCCCGGTCCTGCACACGCTGTCCTTCCGCGCCGAGCCCGGCACGCTGACCGCGCTGGTCGGGCCCTCGGGCGCCGGGAAGTCCACCGTGCTCTCCCTGATCGCCCGCTTCCACGACCCGGACAGC
Organism: Streptomyces sp. NPDC059816; assembly: GCF_042732055.1. Taxonomy (NCBI): domain Bacteria; kingdom Bacillati; phylum Actinomycetota; class Actinomycetes; order Kitasatosporales; family Streptomycetaceae; genus Streptomyces; species Streptomyces sp. NPDC059816. Next base: position 170,178 of record NZ_JBHWIQ010000009.1, on the reverse strand, counting down.
GGCACCGTACTCGTCGGCGCCCGGGACGTACGCGAGCTGGGCACCGAGCAGCTGCTGAGCCAGATCGCCCTGGTCTCCCAGCACCCGTACCTCTTCGAGGAGTCCATCGCCGAGAACATCCTGCGTGCCCGGCCCGGTGCCGGCCCCGATGAGCTGGACCGGGTGGTCCGGCTGGCCCGCGTCGACGAGATCGCCGCCCGGCTACCGAACGGCCTCGGCACCCGCGTCGGAGAGGGTGGGGCCACGCTCTCCGGGGGCGAGCGGCAGCGGGTCTCGATCGCCCGTGCCCTGCTCAAGGACGCCCCGATCGTGCTGCTGGACGAGGTCACCTCCTCACTCGACGCCGTGAACGAGCGGCTGGTCCAGCAGGCCGTCACCCGGCTTGCCGCCGATCGCACGGTGCTGGTGGTCGCCCACCGGCTGGAGACCGTCGAGGGCGCCGACCGGATTCTGGTGCTGGACGAGGGCCGCGTCACCGAGTCCGGCTCCCACCAGGAACTCCTGCGGCTCGGCGGCGTCTACAGCCGCTTCGTCGACCGCCGCCGCCAGGCCGCCGCCTGGCATCTCACCGGCACCGGATGAACACCAACCCCCACGGAACGACGAAGCTCCTGGTGGCCCGGGCTCTCGACCGCGATCGCCCGTAGCCACCAGGAGCTTCGTGCGCTGGCACATCCGTCGTCGGTCGACCCGGCGAGTCGCTCTCTGCGGCGTCCGACCGGACGGCTCGCTGTCCGGCGCGAGGGGATCGGGACGCGGTGGTGACGTCTACGCTCGACTCGCCGCCGGACTGCGCGACCGTTGCGCCACCGTCGGAGTGCCGGTGGCCTGCGCCGCGGGGCCCGGCGGAATGACCATCCGACAGCACGGCGTGCCGGCGGGCTTCCGCGGGCCCGGAGTCGAGCCGGCCGGACGCGGCTGCTGCGGCTCGGGACGCGGTCGCCGGCCGGTCAGGCCATGTGCTCCTCGTAGAGCTCGCGGAGTCCGGCCAAGGCCACTTCCCGCACGGCCTCGGGCGGGAAGATCACCTCGACGTCCGTGCCGAACTGGAGCAGTTGGCAGACGGCGGCGGGAACCGGGTAGTCCAGCTCGGCCGTCAGCCACTCGTCGCCGTCGAGCCGCCTTCTGCCCACCCGCACCACCACCCGCAGCCCCGAGCTGCGGTGCTCCACCTCGCGCCGCTGCTCCTCCCACACCCGGGCCAGCTCCACGCCGTCGCGACGGCGCACCGGCTCGGCCGTGACGACGGCGTCCGAGATCCGGTTGGTGCGGAAGAGTCGGGGCCTGCCTCCGCGGTCGGCGACGAGATACCAGGCGCCCGCCTTGGAGACGAGTCCGTACGGATCGAGCGGACCTGGCTGCACATCCTGCCCGTTGCGGTCTTCGCGTCCCTGCAAACCATGGCGCTGCGCGCCCACTTGCGCGTCCGCTGACCCGTACGCCGTCCTCGCGTGTGCCCCGCGGCACCGGCAGCCGGCTGACGTCAACCGGCTACCGGACCGTGTGGTCCCCACGAGACCGCTTCCCCTTGTCCAGCCGCGATTCCGCGCGAGCGTCTCAATCCGTCCCGGGATCGCCACTCATCCGAGCGCCTGTCAAGGCATCAGGGCTACCAGGGCCCGTCCCTTCGGGGGGCAACCGCCGACTGGCCCGCGCACTGCTGACGGTCCGGCCGGTGTGGACCCACTACTGAAGAACGGTCCAGCCCACAAGGTTCTTGCCCTGGCCGGGACCGATTCCGCTCCGCATGGGCGGGCGGACACGGAGTGCAGGAGATTCCAGCGCTCTGCGTACAGTGCAGCCCCAAGACTACGCGGGCGAACCAAGGGGAGAGAACGAACCGGCACCAAGAAAGCGGCTCGCCACATCCACGGTTCCAACTGGCCAGCCGCTAGTCCAGCGCGCCCCCACCGCCCCATCCGCTGCCTGGCACTCCCACAAAGGGGTCTGACTTCATGAGCCGAGATGCGACTAGCCAACAGTCAACAAACGGCAGAACCCCTCTGAAACCCCAGGTCAAAAAGGGTGCTTCCCGCGCGAGCGGGGGTTGGGGCGCCTCCCTTCACTGGGCAGGCGCTCGACAACGCTCGTGCAAGAGAACCGCCGCAGGAACGCGGAAGCGTTACTGGTGCGCGGATGGGGCTTGCCGTCGGGAGAGGGCCAGCCTGCGTCGCTCTCGGTCGATCTCGGTGACGACGACCATGACCTCGTCGCCGGCCTGGACGACCTCCGACGGAGTTTGCACGGGCGTCCAGGTGAGCTCTTGCAGGTGGACCAGTCCCTCGATTCCGTCGGCGACCTGGACGAACACGCCGAACGGGACCAGCTTGGTGACCTGTCCGTGCAGTTTCTGCCCCACCGCGATGCCGTCGGCGAATGCCTGGAAGGGATCCGGCTGCGTCGCCCGCAAGGACAGTCTGGCCTCTAGGTTCCAGGTGTCGAACTGGAGGAAATCGCATGAGACCCGCTGTCCGACCTGCACGACGTCAAAGGCGCTTTCGATGCGCCGCCAGGACAGTTCGTGGACCGTGATGAACCCGACGCCGGGGAAGACAGGGTGGTCAGGGCCTTCGTCCAGGGCTACGAACACGCCGAACCGCTCGATCGCCGTGACGGTGCCGGAAAGGAGTTCACCGCAGTGCAGTGATTCCAGGAACATCCACAATTCTGGGTTCTCAGACCGTCCGCCCATCATGCTCCCAGCCTTTCACGAGGAGCCGTGCCGGACGGGAGGTGCGGTCACGCTGCGGTCTTGAGGGGGCGCCCGCCCCAGCGGACGTTCCTCTCGCTGCGGATGCGGGCGCGTTCCTTGCGTTCGGCGGCCAGGACGTCGCGGTGGCGGGCGTTGGCGTTTCGCCAGTGCAGGTAGGCGTGCAGGGCCTGGGTCTGCACGGTGTGGTGGGGATGGTTCGAGCCCCGCCTGCGTCGGCGCTTCGCGTTCGCGTCCTGGGGACTGGCGGTGCCCGCAGACCTGGAGTCGTGCGCCGCCCTCGGCGCGGCGATGTGGATGCTGTCGCCCGGGGAGGCGTTCTCGTACCTGACCGCGCTGCTCTACTTCGGCTGCGCCGCGATGATGGCCAAGGGCGCTTTCACCTCCGTGAGGCGGGTCCGTGCCGCCCGGCGGGGGACAACCCGGCACGCCACAGCGCTCGCCGACTCCGCTCGCGGGGGCGGCGCTGCGGCGCCGTGCGGATGAGTTGGAGCGGTGGATAACCGGCTCCCGTTCGGCACTGGGGTACCGCATTCTCCCGGCCCCGGCCCGGGAGCTCGGTCGGCAGGTGGTCCGGGAGGCCGAGAGCACCGGCCTCACGCCCACGACCCTGAACCAGGTCACGGCTCTCGTGCGCGCCGTCGCCCCCACCGTCCCGTAGCCCGGTGGCTTCATCGAAGGGCTGAGGCGGGCGGAGCTGTGGTTCAGTCCACGCCGCTGCGTTCGGCGAGGCCGCGTAGTTCCGTCGAGGTGGGTCCAGAAGCCCGCAGGCTGACGCACGCCGGAGCGGCGTTCGAGGCTGGGCAGCGCGTCCAGGGGGATCGTGGAGGCTGCGGCGAGCGCGGTCGGAGGGTCTCCGGCATGAACTTCGGCGCTGACGCGGTGAAGTTGAACGGTGTGGGGGGTGAAGCCGCCGCCGTGGTCCCGCCCTGAAACCCGTCACCAACCTCCATGGACAGAACACCCAGGGCGGGCGTGCCCGGCACGAGCAACCCGTGGAGGAAGCACAGACCACCGGCTCCTCCAAGAGCGTGGGACACACATGGCGGGCACGGGCCGTGTCTCGCACCATGGTGCCGCGCCCTCCGGTGAAACCAGTGGCGGGAATGCGCCCAGGGCTACTGGACGAAGGCGGATCTCAGGTTCACCCGCTTCCCGTCCGCAAAAAAGAGTTGACAGTCACTCACCGGACGTTCCGGTCGTCGAAACATTCCGGTAGCAGCCATGAGGCACGCGAAATCCCCACCCTTGGACGGGGAAGAGATCAGCCAACCTTCGCACCACGACACACAACTTTCCCTTCGGCCACGACGAGCGGAACCAAGGCGTCCGCGCTGAGGGGCCCTTTTCCGCTATGCCGGATTCCCTCGATGTCACCCCCTCTTTCGGCATCCACTTCCGGCAACGATCCGTCGCGACCCGCGTCGGGATGGTGAGTATTGTCGGGAAATATGTGACCGTTACATGTCTATTGTGCGCTGGCTTCACGCCCGGAGACAACACACCTCCGGGATGCGCTAGGACGATCACGTGTGCGAGCCGTGAAAGCGGCGAGCGATCGACAGGTCCCCACGAGAAGCAAGAGGGAATGGTTCAGGCCACCCAAATAGACCCTGTTGTTCCGAGATGAACGGGCACTTATGTTCGGCCAGGACATCGCCGGGGATAATCACGGAAGCGAGACCCCGGCGAGTCAACCACCCATTCCCGAAAGGTGGTTGCATATGCGAACACCACCTTTCCCGTCGGAAGGCTGTGTCATGCGTATCAGAAAGACAGTACTGGCGGGTGCCGTCGCCCTCGCGGGCCTGGGTACCGCATTGTCCACCACCGGTACGGCGCACGCCGGCAGCTCGGGGAGCGCCGCCGTGGAGTGCGCCTCGGGCTATGCGTGCCTGTACTACAACAGCAACTCCTCCGGCGCCATCTACCGGCAGTTGATCTCCGTCCCCGACTACGCCGGTTACACCTTCGTTGCCAGCTCCAAGGGCAACGCCGGCGCCGGTTTGCCGGTGAAGAACAACGCGGCGTCGGTGGACAACTGGGACTTCGCCAATGGCATCCGCATCTACTACAACAGCAACTACGGCGGTGTTTACCAGTCGATCGGCGCCGGAGGAACGGCCAACCTGAACGCCAGCCTGAAGAACCAGAACGCGTCGGGCCGCTTCTACTAGCCGACTCCGCTTCACCCGTGCAACCTGAAACAGGTCCGCACGGATGAGCCCCGAACCAGGTCTGTTCCCCCTCGGAACGGGGTGTGCTGCCCAATGCAGCTGGGCAGCACACCCCTCCGCGCAGTCTAGCCAGTGGCTGTTCCGCCAGAGAGACCCCACGGCACCTCAAGGATGAACATCACCATGCGCAGGCGTCACCCTTCCCTGTCCCTGATCGCCTCCGGTTGCGTCGCCACGGTGCTGGCCGTGACCGGCTGCGAATCCTCCTCCGGCGCGAACGGGTCCGACGGCTCCGGGAGCGAGTCGGTGCCCAGCGCCGCCGCCGCGCCCGAACTGACCTCCTCGACGGACCAGTCGCTGCCCGTCGAGGCGTACATGTACACCAAGGACCAGTCCGACCGGCTGTCCAGCGCACGGACGACGCTCCGCACCCGGTGCATGCGGCGCTTCGGATTCACCTACGAGGACCCAAAGGCCGAGGAGTCGTTCCAGCCCAAGAGCATCGCGCAGTTCCGGTACGGCGTGACCGACGCGGGCGACGCCGCCGTGCACGGCTACAAGCCGGCCGGATCCGAACGCAAGGCCGTCAAGCCCAGTCCGGTACCGCTGGCGCCCGCCGCGAACACCGCGCTCACCGGCACCACCGACACGAACACCAAGCCGGGCTCGGCCGACGCCAAGGGCGGTCAGGACATCAACGGCCAGAAGGTTCCGGCCGGAGGGTGCATCGGTGAGGCCGATCGCAAGCTCGGGGCCGCCTCCGGGCAGGACTTCGCGGACGCGCCGAGCGTGGTGAAGGTCAACAGCGAGAGTTGGGCCAAGTCGTACGACGACAAGCGGGTCCGGGCGGTGTTCACCGAGTGGTCGGCCTGCATGAATGAGAAGGGCTACACCTACGCCGACCCGATGAAGGCCAACGACGACCCCCAGTGGCAGCAGTCCGCCACCGCCACGCGGAGGGAGCAGCAGGTCGCCGCCGCCGACGTCGCCTGCAAGCACAAGTACAACGTCCTCGGTGTCTGGTACTCCGTCGACGTCGCCTACCAGAAGCAGATGATCGAGCAGAACGCCGAGGCGCTGACCGAGGTGAAGAAGCAGATCGACAAGCGTCTGAAACTGGCGGCCGATCTCGCGTAACGCGACGGTCGCTCCGCGGCGTCGAGCGAGAGTGACGAACCGGAGCGCACCCGACCGGCAGGCGGCCGTCACCGGCAGGCGGCGACGGACGAACAGAGCCTATGTGTAAGGGACTTGGCTGTACGGACCCTCGCCGTACAGACACGTGGGCGACAGCAGTCCGGGCATCGGATCGGCCGCACGGGCCCGCTCGGCCGACCGGGGACCGCCCGGTCACGCGGATCCGCCCCGCCCCACCCCAGCCAGTGCAACCGTTCCACCGCTCCACCGCCCTGAGACGACAAGTGCCGGGCGTCACCGACCTGGAGAGACCTGATGATCGAATCCGATGCCCTCGGCAGGCGCGGCGACCCCGAGGAGTACGCCGGTGCCGAGGAGTCCGGCGAGGGCAAGGGGGCCGGCGAGGGTGAGGGGGCGGGTGATCGGACCCCTCTCGGGAGACGCGGCGGGCGACGGCGGGGCGGGACCGGAGGCGGCGACCGGCGGGACGGGGCCCCCGGGTTGGGGCGGCGGCGCCGGGTCGTGGCCCTGGTCGCGGGCGGTGCGCTGGTACTGACCGGGGCCGGCGTCGCCGCCTCCGTGGTGGTCAAGTCCCCCGCCCAGGTGGCGGCCGAGGCCGACGCACCCGAGCAGGGTGTGCTGACCGCGCCGGTGGAGAAGCGGGTGCTGAAGGAATCGGTCGTACTGCGCGGCACGGTGGTCGCCGGGCAGTCCGTGGACGTCACGGTGTCGGCGGCGGGCACCACGGGCGTGAGCCGTGCCGTCGTCACCAAGGCGCCCGAGCCGGTCGGCGCCAAGGTCACGGCGGGGCAGGTGATCGCCGAGGTATCCGGGCGTCCGGTGTTCGCACTCAAAGGACGGGTGCCGGTGTACCGCGACCTGAAGTCCGGGACGAGCGGCGACGACGTGAAGCAACTCCAGGACGCCTTGGACAAGTTGGGGCACGCCTCCAGCCCCGACATGCGCGGCGTGTTCGGCGCCGGTACCCGCCGCGCCCTGGCCGCCTTCTACGCCTCCATCGGCTACGACCCGGTCTCCTCGCAGCCCGACGGAGCCACCGCCGTGCAGGACGCACAGGACGCCGTGACCGCCGCGGAGCGGACGGCGCAGGACGCCGAGGACGCCCTCGACGCTCGTGCGACGCCGGAGACCCGGCGGGCCGCGGAGCGCGCGGATCAGGACCTGGAGCGGGCCCGCACCCGGCTGAGCCAGGCGCAGGCGGAGGCAGGCCCGATGCTCCCGGCCTCGGAGGTGGTGTACCTGTCGGCGTTCCCTGCGCGGGTGGACAGCGTGTCCGCGGTGCTGGGCTCGACCGTCACGGGCACGGTGATGACGGTCTCCGCAGGGCGCCTCGCCGTGGACGGCTATCTCCAGGAGGGCCAGAAGGGCCTGGTGAGGGCGGAGCAGCGGGCGGAGATCCTCCAGGAGCAGACCGGCAAGGTGACCCGGGCGCGGGTACGGTCGGTGGCGAACGCCCCCGCGGCGGCCGGGCAGCCCGCCGACGCCTCGTCGGGCGGCGCCGAGGGCGACGCCCCGGCCTCCGGGCAGCAGCCCGCGGCGCAGGGCTACCGGATGGTCGTGGTGCCCGACACCCCGCTCGCCTCGGGCACCGTGGGCCAGGACGTACGGCTCACCGTCGAGGCGGCGTCCACCGACGGCAAGGCACTCGTCGTCCCGGTCGCCGCCGTCTCCGCCGCGTCGGACGGCGGCACGGTCGTCACCGTCGTCGGTGCTGGGGGCAAGCAGCGCAGGGTCGCGGTCCGCACCGGTACCACGGGCGACGGCCATGTGGAGGTCACGGCGGTGGGCGGCGCGGCCCTCGCCGAGGGCGACCAGGTCGTCACCGGTGTCCGGGCCGGTGCGGGGGACGCCGCGTGAGCGGCGGCGAAGGTGAGGCACGGCCACCCGTCATCGAGTTCCGGCAGGTCGCCCTCACCTATCCGGGGCCGCCGCCGGTACCCGCCCTGCTTCCCTGCGAACTTCGCATCGAACAAGGAGAGTTCGTGACCGTGGTCGGCCCGTCGGGGTCCGGCAAGTCGACGTTCCTGAACATTGCGGGACTGCTCGACGCGCCGACCGGGGGACGGTACCTGCTCGACGGCATCGACACCGCGGCACTGCGCGACGGCGACCGCACCGCGCTGCGCGGACGCCGCATCGGCTTCGTCTTCCAGTCCTTCCATCTGCTGCCGCACCGCAGCGCACGGGAGAACGTCGAACTGGCCATGGTCTACAACGACACCCCGCGCGCCGTACGCGCGGACCGTGCCCGCCAGGCACTGGAGCAGGTGGGGCTCGGCCACCGCCTGGACGCGGTGCCGACCCGGTTGTCCGGTGGCGAACGCCAGCGGGTGGCCATCGCCCGTGCTCTGGTGTCGCGGCCCTCGCTGCTGCTGTGCGACGAACCGACCGGAAACCTCGACAGCAGGAACGCGGAGTCGGTACTCGTCCTCCTGGAGGAGCTGCACCGCTCGGGGATGACGGTCCTCGTCATCACCCACGACCCGGCGGTGGCCGCGCGCGGCGCCCGTACGGTGACCATCCGCGACGGCGTCCTCGACGAACGGCGGGACGAGCCGGTGGACGAGCAGGACGAGCAGGTGACGGTATGAGCCGGCATCGCGACACCGGTACCGGCGGACGCCCGGCCAGGCTGCGCCGGGTCCTGCGGCGTGCCGTTCCTCGGTGGCCGGGTCGGGGCCGCCGAGGAACGGCCGTCGAGCCCTCCGTGCTCACCGCCCGTGATCTGCTCGGCGAGTCCCTGGCCGGGGTGCTCCAGCGCCCGGCCCGCTCCGTCCTCACCGCGCTCGGCACCGTTCTCGGAGTCGGTACGTTCGTGGCGATCCTCGGCCTCACGGCAACGACGTCCTCGCAGATCGACTCCCGGTTCAACGCGCTGACCGCGACCGAGGTCAACATCGAGGACGTGGCCCTTGAACAGAACGAGTTCGTCCGCCTCGCCTTCCCCGATGACGCCGACGCGCGGGTGGAACGGCTCGCCGGAGTCGAACACGCGGGCGTGTACTGGACGGTGGACACCCGCGGCACCGACGCCACCGTCCGCTCCTCGCCGGTCGGCGACGCGGCGGACGGGGAACGGGCGGGCATCACCGCCGCCTCACCGGGGGCCGTCGAGGCGGCGGTGCCGCACATGGCCGAGGGCCGGATCTACGACGCGTACGCGGAGCGCACCGCCCAGCCCGTCGTCCTGATCGGCGCCGGGATGGCCCGGCGGCTCGGCATCACCACCCTGGAGACCAGGCCCGCGCTGTTCATCGGCGACCAGCCGTTCACCGTCGTCGGCATCATCGACGACGTCGAGCGCAAAGCGGACCTGCTGCTCTCGGTCGTCGTCCCGCTCTCCACCGCGCTGAAGACTTGGGGCGAGCCGAAGTCCGGCGGCGCCAGGATGCTCGTCGCCACGGAGATGGGCGCGGCCCGCCAGGTCGCCCGCCTAGCCGCGACGGCCCTGCGCCCCGACCACCCCGAGTACTTCAAGTCGGTCCCACCGCCCGATCCGCGTACCCTACGCGGGAACGTGACCGACGACCTCCAGCAACTGTTCCTGCTGCTCGCCGCGATCTGCCTGGTCATCGGCGCCGTGGGCATCGCCAACACCACCCTGGTGGCGGTGCTGGAGCGCACCGGGGAGATCGGGCTGCGCCGTGCGCTCGGAGCCCGCGGCGGGCACATCACGGCGCAGTTCCTCGCCGAGTCCGGGGCGATGGGGGCGCTGGGCGGGCTCATCGGAACGAGTCTCGGCACCCTGACCGTAGTAGGGGTCGCCATCGCCCGGGACTGGACGCCCGTACTGCACACCTCGACCGTGGCGGCGGCGCCGCTCATCGGTCTGGCGACCGGAGTGGTGGCGGGCCTGTACCCGGCGTGGCGGGCGGCTCGTATCCAGCCCGCGGAGGCGCTGCGCCGCTGAACCCGCACCGGGCGGCAACCCTCGCACTCGGGGCCTTCGGACCAGCCGCGGTCCGAAGGCCCCGAGTGCGTCCGCGTACGCCAGGCGTCGGACGACCGTGGCCGGTGGTGACTGACGGACGTCACGGTCAGCGGTCGATCGGGAACACCTGGTCCAGGCCAGTCTCGCGAAGGACCTGCTGGACGGTGTCGTCGAGGGTGCTGGCCGCGTCGACTCCGTCCCCAGTGTGTCGAGCAGCAATCCTTCTTCCGGAACCAGTCGCTGCGACGGTCGGGAGTGACGTGCTGGAGATACTCGGAATCGGCTTTCGTCGCGTGCCGGCACCGTTCCCGATCCTCCTGGCGGAGCTGCGAGTGGCGGGGCTCTTGGAGATGGACGATGCGGCCGTCGACGGCTCCCATGTCAGAGCCCTCAAAGGGGGGGCTCACACCGGACCTTCGCAGGTCGACCGCGCACGTCCGGGCAGCAAGCACCACCTGATCACCGACCAGCACGGCACCCTCTTGGCCGTCTCGCTGACCGGTGGAAACAGGCATGACGTCACCCAGCTGATTCCCCTACAGCGGACCGCGTTGAAGAAGGCGTGGGCGAAGGGGTGGGGCCCGGTCGTCAACCGGCACTGGGCGACACGCGGGATACGGACGCCCCGGCTCTGAACGGGGCGTGGGAGCTTGAGAGGTGGCATGAACCCCGTACCGGGCAGAAGCATGGTTCGGTCCAGGCCGCTCCGCTTGGCGAGGCCACTCTGCCAGGGCGTGGGGCGGCAGGCCGGAGCGCAGAACCTCGGTGTTCGGGCCGAGCATCAGGGTGCTGCCGACCGTGAGGACCGCGTCGCGGCCGTCAGACCGGGCGGTGCGAAATTCGTGACTGAGAGGCACACCCAAGTACATGGTGGCGCAGCCGTCGGGGAGCGCCGGATCGGCGACGTTCCCGTTGTCGGTGAGGCACCAGGCGTGCTCGATCGCGGCGGTGGGCCAGGTGCCGGGGACCAGTGCGTAGCCCTCGACGTACGTCCAGCCCGTGCGGTCGGCCCAGGTGTGGGCGGCTTCGACGCAGCGGCGCCGGGGTGTGCTTCCACGGGTGTGCGCTGGGCCAGGGGGCGGGCGCGTACTGGCCCTGCGCGGTCTGGGGCTGAAGACGCTCGATCCGTATCTCGCCGGGTGGCGCCGTCGGGTGGTCCCGGCGCTCGGGCACTTCCCCGTACGGATGATCAGCAACGGCGCTGTCGACCGCACCGTTCACGGCTGGATCGCCGACGCAGGCGTCCCCGCCCACCTCAACCCCGTCCGCGCACCCCTCAGCCTGGCCGCCCAGCCCGTCCCCGGAAGGCGCCGCTAGACCGCGTGGTCCCCAAGTCAGCCACATACGTCCTGATGCTCGTCTGCGACGGCCTGAAGGGCCTGCCGGACGCGGTCGGGACGGTCTGGCCTCGAACTGTCGTTCAGACCTGCATCGTTCACTTGATCCGCAACAGCATCCGCTACGTCGCCCGCCCGGACTGGGACAAGGTCGCCAAGGACCTCCGTCCTGTCTACACCGCGCCGAGCGAGGCCGCCGCGACCGTGAACGCCCGCATCCGCAAGGCCGTGCGGGCCCGCGGCCACTTCCCGTCCGAGAATGCCGCCCTGAAGTGCGTCTACATAGCGCTGATGAGCCTCGACCCGACCGGCAAGGGCCGGCACCCCTGAACGCCGCCCAGATCGCCTTTGAAGGCCGCCTCACCCCCACCACCAGCCACTGAACCTCAACAACCAAGATCAGCCGTTGATTGGACACTCCCCTACGACAAGACGACTTCAAGGTCAGTAGCAGTGGGCCGATCGACTGATCTCTAGCAATCGCGGGTTGAGATTCCAACCGCGGGTAGGTCCCGGTCGAGCGGCGTGGCCGACTTCCGCTCCGCTAAAGGCGATCAACTCCCTTACTCTGCACGGTAGTCTCGGCGGGGTGAATGGTCTCGCACCCATTGGTCCACCGGAGATCCTCGCTTCGCTCGGGGTGTCCTTCCGATTGCACGAGCACTCTGACGTGACCAGCCCGGTGGAGGTCTGCGCCGCGTTGGGCGTTCCGCTGGGGCGGACGGTCAAGACCTTGGCATTCGTCACTCCCGAGGACCGTCTCCTGCTGGCGGCGTTGCCCGGCCATGCACGGCTGCGGTATGGCGCCCTCGCCCGCGCAGCCGGGGTCCGCCGAGGCGACCTCTCTCCTGCCGATGCCCGGCGGCTGGCGCGGGCGGGGATGCAGCCGGGCGGGGTGTGTCCTGTGTCCGCGGACCGGGCTGCGATGGTGGTGTTCGACAGATCGGTCAGCAGCCTGGGGCGTGTGCACTGCGGCAGCGGTCGGGCCGACAGCAGCATAGAAATCGAGGCGGCAGAGCTCATGGCAGCCGTCCCGGGGGCCGCTACGGCGTCGATCGCCGATCTCTCGGCAGACGAGCCGGCATGACGACCATCCGTGACGCCACGCCCTCGGACGCCGATGACATCTACCGTCTGCTGAGCGGGTTCGTGACGAGCTATCGGCCCGACCGAGTGGTCTTCGACGGCGCCACGTTCCCCCAGATCATCGAGGCCGCCTCGGATGGCAACGCTGAGTTCCTGGTCGCCGAGCAGGACTCGTGCGTGGTCGGGTACCTGCTCGCGGTGTGCATGCCCCCACCCTGTTCGCCGGCGGAACGATCCTCGAACTGCTCGAACTCACCCTGGCCCAGCCGATGCGGGGCCGTGGTACGGGTTCCGCGCTGATCCGGGCCGCACAGGCAAAGGCCCGAAAGGCGAAGGACGTCGAAGTGACCGTGCCGACCCGCAGAGCGGCCGACCTCTATCATGCTCTTGGGTTCCACGAGACCGCTGTTCATCTCAAATGGTCCAGTACATGATCGGGAATCTGTCGACCAATCGGCCAGGAAGCGATCGCCGAGCGGGCTTTCGCCGCAGCCACTCAGAGTGGAGGAGGCCGACGACCGGACGATCGGCCATGAGGTGGAGCCCGTCACCAACTCCTTTGGGCGTAGCCAAGGGTGATGACCGATCAAGCAACTTGTGTGCCAGCCAGCGTCAGGACCGACCTTCTATGCAGGTGGCAACCGGCGACATCCCAGGAATCCGGGGGGCACGCCAACCTCAGCCCTATGGTTAGGAGATGACCTCATTCCGTGACAGGGGACGCCGGATGCTGGGAGAGATCGACGATCTGGCGGCAGCGAAGTTACCTCTGGAACAGTTCTTCCGGCAGCTCCTCACCGTCCTCAGGCCCGCTCTCGGGTGTGAAGCGGGCTGTCTGCACGGGGCCGATCCGGTCACCGGCTTCCTGACCTCCACCGTTGCCGAGGGCCTGCAGCCGACCCCCTTCGAGCACGCCATCTGGTTGGAGATGTGGTCCGAAGACACCACTCGGTTCGTCGACATCCGGGCCGCCGGCCGCATCGTGGAGACCGTCCACCGCGCCACCGGTGGCCGCCCTGAACGCAGCGTGCGCTACCGGGAGTTGCTTGCCGAATACGGGCTCGGCGACGAGCTGCGGATGAACTTCGATGTCGGCGGCGGGTTATGGGGAGCCGCCGCAATGATGCGCGAGGCCGGATCGGCGCCCTTCGGCGTGAGCGAGCAGAGACTGGCCGAACGGGCCGCCCGGGCTGTGGCCGCCGCCCTGCGCGACTATGCGCGGCCCACCGCAGGCACCCCTCACGGGCAGAACCTCAGAGCGGACCCGCAGCACGGACCGTACTGGATGGGGGTCGCCGTCATCGGCCCCACCGGTCGGCTCACCTCCGCGGACTCCGGGGCCCGGCAACTGTTCGAGGAGCTCTCCGAGACGCAGTACCGCCCCGCCGGAGTACCGACCGCACTGGTCTACCTCTCCGAGCAAGCCCGCGCCCACGCGACCTCCGGGAAGGCGGGCTCCCACGCCTGGACCCGGCTGCGCCGCCCCAACGGTCAGTGGCTCTCCGTCCACGCCTCGCTGCTCGACGAGTGCCCGCGGGGCAGCGTCGCCCTGGTCGCCCAGCCCGCGAGCCCGGTCGAGGTCATCCCGCTGTCCCTGCTGGCACACCGGTTCTCCCCCCGCGAGCAGGAGGTGGTCCTTCAGGCAGTACGGGGTTTGAGCACCAGGGACATAGCACAGCGGCTCTTCCTGAGCCCGGCCACCGTCCAGGACCACCTGAAGTCGGCCTTCACCAAGACCGGCGTACGCAGCCGCCGCGAACTCGTCGCACTCCTCGCGGCCCCGTACAACGCCGGACTCGGCCGCCCCCCGGCCTGACGCCCCGCCCGACCATCCCCGCCCCAGCTCTACCCACCCCACCCCGAGACCCGGCACGAGCCCCGACAGAACGAAAGCCCCAGGCCGTTGAACTGGGGCTGTGTCGAGGAACGGTCCGCAACAGGTTGTCTCCGTACCACAGGGAAGAGGTCGTCGAGCCCTCCCCCGTTACCCTATTCGTGGCCCGGCAATGGGGCGCCTGGCTTCCGGGCCCGGTATGGCTGTGTGCCCCCTGTCGAAGTGGATGACCTCGGGGGTGTTGCCGCCGGGCTTCGGGGCACCGCTTGACCGCTGATGAGGGGCCCGACGACCGCCTGGCCCGGCGCAACGCCGGACCTGTTCAACGGGTGCGGATGTCTACTTAACGTGGTTGCCGGCGTGTGGTGCCGCGGGGACGGCCAGGAGTTGAGCAGAGCGAGAGGCGAGAGGCACGCGCACACGGTCGACACCACCGCGATGGATCTCTTCATTGGCCTGGACCTGGTCAAGGAGTTCCACCACGCCCATGGCCGCACCGGGGATGGCAGAACTGTGCACGATAAACGGCTGCCGAACACCGAGCGGAAACTGCTGAAACTGTTCAACAAGCTGGTGGAGATGTTCGGCACTGTGCTGGTGGTCGTGGACCAGGTCGCCAACATCGGCGCTCTGCCGCTGACGGTGGCCCGTGCGGCGGGCTGCCGGGTCGCCTGCCTGCCTGGACTGTTGATGCGGTGGGCCGCCGACCAATACCCGGGCGAGGCCAAGACCGATGCCCGCGATGCCTTCGTGATCGCCGAGACGGCCCGCACGATGCCGCACACCCTGCGTGCGATCGACCTGGATGACGAGACGCTGGCCGCGCTGACCATGCTCACCGGCTACGACAACGACCTCGCAGGGAAGGTCAACCGCACCACCAACCGGCTGCGCGGCCTGCTCTCCCAGATCCGCCCCTCCCCGGAACGGGTTCTGGGCAAGCGCCTGGCCTACCCCCCTACATCCAGGCACTCTTGACCCGGCACAGCTCGCCCGCGAAGATCAGGAGCTGGGGCGGGTCAGGGCCGAGGCCCTGCTCAGGGCGCACGGCTGGCGCAAGGCCCATCACCTCACCAGCGAGATCTTCGAGGCGCTGGACGAGCAGGAGATCGCCGCCCTGCGGAGACCCTCCCTCTCTTCCGCCTCCTGACGTCGCCGCCCGGTATGGGCGTCAGGACTTCCGCCGCCGTGATCGTGGCGATCGGAGACGGCACCACCTTCCCCACCGCCGGACACCCGGCCTCCTGCTCCGGGCTGGCTCCGGCCGTCAAGTCCTCGGGCACCTCGATCCGCGGTGAGCACGCACCCCACCGGGACAACCGGCTCCTCAAACGGGCCCTGTTCCAAGCCGCGTTCGCCGCGATCGGCTGCAAGAGCGACCCGTCTTCCCGGATCTACTGCGACCGCCAGCGCGCCCGCGGCAAGACCCACACCCAGGCCGTGCTCCGCCTCGACCGGCAACGGGTCAACGTCATCCACGCGATGATCCGCACCGGCAGTTGCTACGAACCCCGCGCCCTCACCCTCGCGGCCTGACAACCCGCCCGCTCTGCCTGCTCCAGCGCACCGCACCCGACCCGCCGGGAACCCCAGCGAATCCACCCCACCAGGGTTGACGAAGCAGATAGGCCCCCCGCAAACCTGGGATGTCACCGGTCGCCGCCGAATGGGAAAGTCTGTCCCGGTGCACCACCCCTGCAACGGGGTCCGCCGCCCCGCACCCATGACAGTTCCCCGGCAGAGGAGTTCCCGCCCCATGCCACGTGTCCCTCACCCCGGAGCCCCCGCCGACCGGTCAGACCCCCGCCCGGCCTCCCGCACCGCCGAGTGGCCCGGCCACCCGAGGGTGACCGGGCCACTCGTACGGGAGCCCTCGCGCCGTGCCCCAGGGGCTCCGGACCGAAACCGGAATCGACGGCGGTACGGCCGGGCGGACGACTCACTGCCCGCCCGGCCGGTCACGCTACTGTGCCGCCGTCAGTTCCAGGGGTTGGCCTGCTGGTCGTTGATGGCGGTCCAGAAGCGGGCATTGGGGGCGATGTTGCCGTATGCCCAGAAGCTCCACCCTCCGACGTTCTCCAGGTCCGCACCGTAGCGGCCGTCGTGGAACTCGGCCTGGCGCCAGCCGATGCCGAAGGCCGCCGAGCAGACGCTGTTGGCCGCGGCCTGGCTGTTCAGCCGGGAGCCCTTCACCGACGGGCTGAGCGCGACGGTGCCGCCGGCCCAACCGTTGTAGAAGCCCAGGCTGATGCCCTCCGGCGCCGGGCTGCCGTCCACGTTGATGCAGAGGACCGGCAGCGAGACGGACGGAAGGGTGTCGCCGTTGTACGGGTCGCTCGGCGTCAGGTGCGCCGGACCGCCGACCCGGACGGTCCCGTCGGGGCCCGTGCCCAGCGTCTGCCAGGTCATCCCCTTGTGGGTCGCCGGCCCGGCGGCCTGCGCGGTACCCACCGAGAGGGGAACCAGGGCCAGGCCAAGGGCGACGGCCAGGGCTGCGGTCCGCTTCACACGCTTCATCCGACTGCTCCTTGAGTGTGAGGAAACCGGCCCTTGCGGGGCCAGTGGAAGAAGACTCCCAAGCACCTGCACGAAGCTGACACGATTCCGTCACCGAGTGGTCACGGGGCTTCGAAAGCACTGAGTCGACTCGACGTCGGCCAACCACGAGAGGGACAGATGGAGTTCAGGATTCTGGGGCCACTGGAAGTGTGGACGGACGACGGAAGGCGGGCCCGGACGGAAGGGGCCAAGCAGGAGCGTATGCTCGCCGTCCTGCTGCTGAACGCCGGCGCCGTCGTCCCTGTGGACCGACTGGTCGACGCGGTCTGGGACGACGAACCGCCGGCCACGGCGCACCGCCAGGTACGGAACCTGGCAGGGCTGCTGCGGCGCAAGCTCGCCACAGCCCAGGACGGGCCGCCGGCGCTGCTCACCGACGGACCCGGCTACCGGATCGCACCGGACGGTCACCAGGTGGACGCCCGGACCTTCGCCCACCGGGTGTCGGTGGCGCGCCAACTGGCCGAGCACGATGAACCCGTCGCCGCAGTAAAGGAGTTCCGCTCTGCGCTGAGCCTGTGGCGCGGCCCGGTGCTGGACGGGCTGTCCGGCAGCCTGCTGGCCGCCGGTTCGGTGGCACTGAACGAGCTTCGACTCACCGCCTGGGAGAACTGCCTCGACCTGGAGGCCGAACTGGGCCGGCACCGCCAGATCGTCCCGGAACTGACCGCACTGGTCGCCGAACACCCACTCCGGGACCGCTTCGTGTCACAGCTCGTCCGGGCCCTGCACCGGGCGGGCCGACAGGCCGACGCGCTCGCCGCATACGGCCGGTTCGCCCGACGGCTGGCCGACGAACTGGGCCTCGACCCCGGCCCTGAACTCCAGCTCCTGCAAAGGGAGTTATTCAAGGGCGACCACGCCCCGGCCACCCCCTCGACCCGCCCCCGGCAGCAGGCCCCCAGGCCCGCCCAACTGCCGCCCGCACTGACCACCTTCGTCGGACGGAGAGCGGAACTCGGTGCCCTCGACGGCGGCCTCGCCGGCCCGGCCGTCGCCGCCGGCATCGACGTGGTGACCGGCGGCGCCGGGACGGGCAAGACCGTCCTCGCCGTTCACTGGGCCCACCAGGTCCGCGAGCATTTCCCTGACGGCCAGCTCTACGTCAACCTGCGCGGGTACGCCTTCGGCCCGCCGCTGGCCCCGTACGAGGCGCTGGCCCGCTTCCTGCGGGCCCTCGACACCGGCCCCGAGCGGATACCTGGCACCATCGACGAGAGCGCCGCCCTGTACCGGTCGCTGCTCGCCGACCGCAGGGTTCTGGTACTGCTCGACAATGCCCACAGCGCCGAGCAGGTCCGGCCACTACTGCCCGGCTCCGCGGGCTCGCTGGCCCTGGTGACCAGTCGGGACGGGCTGGCCGGGCTCACCGCCTGCGACGGCGCCCGGCGGCTGGTGCTCGATGTACTCCCCCAGCCCGATGCCGTGGAACTGCTCGCCCGGATCACCGGAGCCGACCGCACCCGCGCCGAACCCCGCGCCGCCGCCGAACTCGCCGCCGCCTGCGGCCACCTGCCGCTCGCCCTCGGCATCGCCGCGGGCCGCCTAGCGGAACGACCCCACCGCACCCTGGCGGAACACGCAGCCGAACTGCACGACTCAGAAAATCGCCTGACGGCTTTTCAGATTGACGGCGACGCCACCTCCGCCCTCCGGGTGGCCTTCGACCTCTCCTACCGCGCCCTGCAACCCGCCCCCCAGCGGCTCTTCCGACTACTCGGCCTGGCCCCCGACAGCTGCATCAGCACGGCCGCGGCCGCCGCGCTCTCCGGCTCGGCCACCGCCGGGACCAGGCCGGTACTCGAACATCTCGCCGCCACCCACCTGGTCAACCCCGCCGGACCGGACCGCTACCGCCTGCACGACCTGCTGCGCTGCTACGCCGCCGAACGTGCCACCGCCGAAACCGGCCCCGACGAACGCGCCGCCGCCCGGGAACGCCTCTGTTCCTGGTACCTGCACCACGCGGAGGCCGCGGCACGCCTGCTCACCCCGCAGCGCCAGCGCCTGCCGCTCACCGTCGTGGGCCCCTGGTACGAGCCGGCGAATTTCACCACTCCGGCCGAGGCGCGGCGGTGGTGCGAGATCGAGCACTCCAACCTGCTGGAGATCGCCCGGTACGCCGCCGAGCACGGCCTCGACGGCCACGCCGGGCAGCTGCCCGTGGTGCTCTGGAGCCACTTCCAGGCTGGCCCGTACCCGGCGGACCGAGTGGAGGCGGACCGGTCGGCGTCGCGACGGCACGCCGGACCGGCGACCGCAGCGGCTAGGGCCACACCCGCAACAACCTGGCCACCACCCTGAGCGTGCAGGGCCGGTACGAACCCGCACTAGGGGTTGTCGTCAAAGTGTCAGGCCCACCTCAACCCCGTCCGCGCACCCCTCGGCCTGGCCGCCCAGCCCGTCCCCGGAAGGCGCCGCTAGACCGCGTGGTCCCCAACTGGTCCCCAGGGACAACGAAAAGGCGGTACCGGATTCCTCCGATACCGCCTACGACCTGCGTACATGCAAGTCGGGACGACAGGATTTGAACCTGCGACCCCTTGACCCCCAGTCAAGTGCGCTACCAAGCTGCGCCACGTCCCGTTGCGTTTCGCGCGGTGTTCCGCGTGATCACGCAGAAAGAACTTTACCCCACCTGAGCGGGTGCCCGGTGCCAGGGCGGCCCGGTGGTGGCGGAGCAGTTCGCCCGGCCGCACGGGACAATCGGCGGATGACTCAGGGCGCAGGGCGGCGGGACGATCGACGGGACCGGGACGAGGCGGGCCGGGCGCGCAGCAGTCGCCCGCGGGACGGGCTCGGGCGGCCCCTGCCGTACGGGGCGGCGGGGGTCGCCCGACAGCCGGAAGGGGTGGTGCGGACGCCCGGGGAGACCGTGGCCGAGGCGCAGCGGCTGCTCGGGCGGGGGATGCCGTTCCACGCGCACGAGGTGTTCGAGGACGCGTGGAAGAGCGGCCCCGAGGAGGAGCGCGCACTGTGGCGGGGGCTCGCCCAGCTGGCCGTGGGACTGACGCACGGCGCGCGGGGGAACGCGAAGGGCGGCGCCCTGCTGCTGCGGCGCGGGGCGTCGGTGATCGAGCAGTGGTCGGCGGGGCCGGAGAAGTTGCGCACGCACGGGCTCGACCTCGTGGGATTGGCCCGGTGGGCGTACCGGCTGGCGGACCGGCTGGAGGCGGATCCGGCTCCGGTGGACGCCGCGGCGCACGCGCCCAGGCTGACCGGTTCCGGCTGACCGGCCGGCGGGGCCGGCGTCCGTGGGGCCGCCCCGGTGCGGCACACTCGGGGGGTGCGACACATCCACGTCATCGGCATCGGTGCGGGCGACCCCGAGCACCTCACCCTCCAGGCGGTCAAGGCGGTGCGGGGCACCGACGTGTTCTTCCTGCTGGACAAGGGAGCGACCACGGCCGACCTGTTGCGCTTGCGCCGGGACGTGCTCGACGCGCATCTGCCGGACCCCTCGGCGCACCGGGTGGTCTCGGTGCGGGACCCCGAGCGGGACCGGCGGGCGGACGGGGCCGCGTATCCGGCTGCCGTGGACGACTGGCGGGCGCGTCGGGCGGAGGTCTGTGCGGAGCTGATCCGCGGGGAGCTGAGCGAGAACGGGGTGGGCGGGTTCCTGGTGTGGGGTGACCCGGCCCTGTACGACAGCACCCTCGCGGTGCTCGACGAGGTGCTCGCGCGGGGTGCGGTGGAGTTCACGTACGACGTCGTGCCCGGTGTCAGCAGCGTCTCGGCACTGGTGGCGCGGCACCGCACGGGGTTGACCCGGGTGGGTCGGCCGGTGCAGATCACCACGGGGCGGCTGCTGGCCGGGGGGTTCCCCGAGGGGGTGGACGACGTGGTGGTGATGTTGGACGGGCAGCAGGCGTTCCGGCAGCTGTACGCCTCGGCCGAGGCGGAGGGCCTGGAGGTGTACTGGGGCGCCTACCTCGGGACGCCGGACGAGATCCTGGTGTCCGGGCCGCTCGCCCGGGTGGGCCCGGAGATCGAGCGGGTGCGGGCCGAGGCCAGGGAGCGCAAGGGCTGGATCATGGACACGTACCTGTTGCGGCGACGTCCGGGCGCGGCCGGGTCGTAGCCGGTCCGGGGCGGCACCGGAGCGGCCGGGTGCCGCTCGTCACCGGGACGGATGGCCCCGGGTGCGCCGGGGGGCACGGGGTGTGACGCTGCTGTGCGTGACCACCACCGACGACCCGGCCGCGTCCGTTCGGCCCGCGGCCGTGTCCGCGCCGGTCCTGGACCGGCGGAGCAGGAACGTCGTCTTCGTGACGATCCTGCTGGGGGTGCTCCTGGCCGCGCTCGACCAGACGATCGTGGGGACGGCGCTGCCGACGATCGTGTCGGAGCTCGGGGGCGCCGACCACATGTCGTGGGTGGTGACCTCGTACCTGTTGGCCGAGACCGTGGCGACGGTGCTCGTCGGCAAGTTCGGTGACCTGTTCGGGCGCAAGGTCGTCTTCCAGGTGTCGGCGGTCGTCTTCATCACGGGTTCGTTCCTGTGCGGGTTGGCGACGAACATGACGTTGCTGATCCTGTGGCGGGGGGTGCAGGGCGTCGGCGCGGGCGGGCTGATGGTCACGTCGATGGCGCTGATCGCGGATGTGATCCCGTTGCGGGAGCGGGGCAAGTACCAGGGTGCGATCGGCGGCGTGTTCGGGGTGGCGACGGTCATCGGGCCGTTGATCGGCGGGTTGTTCACCGACCATCTGACGTGGCGGTGGGCGTTCTACGTCAATGTGCCGATCGCGATCGTGGTGGTGATCGCGGCTGCCCGGACGATCCCGGTGGTGCGGTCGGCGTCCCGGCCGGTCATCGACTACCTGGGGATCGCGCTGGTCGCGGTGGGGGCCAGCGCGTTGATCCTGGCGACGAGTTGGGGCGGCAACGAGTACGCGTGGGGCTCCGGGGTGATCGTGGGGCTCTTCGTGGGCGGGGTGGTGGCGCTCGGGGGGTTCTGCTGGGTGGAGTCGCGGGCCGCGGAGCCGATGCTGCCGATGCGGCTGTTCGCCGATCCGGTGTTCACGGTCTGTTCGGTGCTGAGCTTCATCGTGGGGTTCGCGATGCTCGGCGCGATGACGTTCCTGCCGACGTACCTCCAGTACGTGGACGGTGACTCCGCGACGGTGTCGGGGGTGCGGACGCTGCCCATGGTGATCGGGCTGCTCATCGCGTCCGTCTTCAGCGGCAACGTGGTGAGCCGGACGGGGAGTTACCGGATCTTCCCGATCGTGGGTTCGCTGGTGATGGCGGTGGGCCTGTACCTGCTGTCGCTGATGGGGAGCGGAACGAGTACGTGGCTGGCGTCGCTGTACATGTTCGTCCTCGGCACGGGGATCGGCCTGTCGATGCAGGTGCTGACGATCGCGGTACAGAACACCGTGGACTACGCGGATCTGGGTACGGCGACGTCCGGGGTGACGTTCTTCCGTACGTTGGGCAGTGCGTTCGGTACGGCGGTCTTCGGCACGATCTACACCAACGCGCTGCGGCCCAACCTCGCGGACGGGGTGGCGGAGGCGGCCCGCACGGGCTCCGTGGACGCGGCGACGGCGGGGCGGGCCGCGATGAGTCCGGAGGGGCTGCACCGGCTGCCCGCGGATGCGGCGGCGCCGATCGTGCACGCGTACCAGGAGTCGCTGCAAACGGTGTTCCTGTGGACGGTTCCCGTGGCGCTGCTCGGCTTCCTGGTGGCGTTGTTCCTGCGTGAGGTGCCCTTGCGGGACAGTGCCCGGATGGGGTCGTCCGACCTGGGCGAGGGCTTCGCGCAGCCGTCGTCGGGGGACTCCCAGCGGCTGTTGGAGGTGGCGGTCGCGAACGTGCTGCGGACGGCGGGGCCCGATACGGCGCGGCGGATCGTCGTCGAGTCGGACACCCGGCTCGATCCGGCGGGCGCGTGGGCGGTGATGGAGGTCGAGATGCTCCACCGGCTCGTCGGGCACGCCAGCCTCGGGCTGATCGCGGCCCGTCGGCACATGCCGCCCGAGGTGTTGGTGCCGGTCTTCGAGCGGATGGTCGAGGAGGGGTTCCTCACCCGGTCCGGGTCGTTGTTCTCGCAGACGGCGGCCGGGGAGCGGGAGGCCGCGGCGATCACGCGGGCGTGGGCGCAGTGGCTCGACGAACGGTTGGAGCGGGACGGTGACCGTCCGCCGGACACCGCGCTGCGGGCCGCGGTGGACAGCATTTCCAAGCGGCTGCTGACCGAGGACATGTCCGGGGTGCCGCTGGCGCGCGCGGCGTCGGGGTAGGCGGGCCCGCGCACCTCGGGCGCGGTCGGAGGGGAATCACGCACCGCTTGCCGATGGATACCGGGTGGGGGTATAAAGATCAGGACGGGAGATACCCCCTAGGGGTTTCTCGGGGGGCGTTGGCCTCCTTCCGTCCGCACCCCGTCCGCACCTGCTTTCCCGGAGGAACCACCATGTCGTCCTGCTGCTCCACCGACGGCTCCTGCTCGACCGGCGAGACCATCGAGATCACCGCCGACAGCCGCACCACCGCCTACCAGGTGTCCGGCATGACCTGCGGCAGCTGCGAGTCCTCGGTCTCGAAGGCGGTCGGCGCCCTCGACGGCGTCCTGGCCGTGGCGGTCGACGTCCGGGCGGGCGTGGTCACGGTGACCACCGGCGCCGAGCCGGACGACGCCGCGGTCTCCCGCGCGGTCGAGGAGGCCGGGTACGCGGTCACCGGTCGGGCCGCCTGAAACGGCGCCACGGGTGCGGGTCCCGGCCGGCAGCCGGGACCCGCACCGCCCCGTCCCCCCGAGGAGGGCGCCGGAGAACGGTATGACCGCCTATGGCAAGAGCTGCCTCAAGTGACGGGTATGTCATGGTGGAGGCGTGCTCGACGACATAGACCGCAGGATCGTGCAGACGCTGACCCGTGACGGCCGGACCCCTTACACCGGTCTCGCACGGGATCTCGGCGTGTCCGAGACGACGATCCGCCAGCGGGTGGCGCGGCTCCAGGAGAGCGGCGTCCTACGGATCGTGGCCCTGTGCAATCCGCTGACGCTGGGCCACCAGTCGGTGCGCCTGATGATCCGGGTCCGGGACCTCACCCCGCGCGCGGTGGCGAAGACGCTGTCCGGGATGCCGATGATCAACCGGGTGGCGCTGTGCGCGGGCAGTCAGGACATCTTTCTGGACGGCACCTGTCGCGACCAGGCCCAGCTCGTCCAACTGCTGGACGACATCCGCATGCTGCCCGGCGTGTCCCGGGTGCAGGTGTTGTTGCTGTTGGAACTGTTCAAGGACTACTCGTGGAGCGGCCTGGCCAGCGCCGTGGGACAGGGAGTCACCGCGGACCAGGACTGAAGCGGCCACGTCCGCGCGGGACGGCTGCACCCCCGGGTCAGCCGGGGATGATGCGCTCCCCGGGCTGCACCGGCACCTCCCGGAAGCCGGCCCACAGGTACGAGTCCTTGATGACCTCCAGCACGGTCAGCGCCTCCGCGTGGGCGACGCCGTTCACCCGGCGCACCCGTTCGGTCAGCAGCTCCGCGAGGTGCTCCAGATCGCGACAGCGCACGTCCACGATCAGGTCGTAGGGCCCCACGCAGGACGCCACGTAGCGCACCTCCGGCATCCGTGAGAGTTCGCGGGCCACCAGCGCCACCGGGATGTGGTGGACGCGCACCGCGAGGTGCACCTCCATCTCCCCCATGCGCACCGGGTCGACCATGCCGACCACCTGGAGCACGCCCTTGCGCTGGAGCCGCTGGTAGCGGGCGCGCACGGACGCCTCGGAGAGGCCGATGGTCCGTCCGACCTCGGCGAACGAGCGGCGACCGTCCACCCTCAGCTGATCGATGATCTGCCGGTCCAGGTCATCGATCATGAGGCGCCTCCAGCCATAGGTGGTTCACGCATCAATTATCCCCCGGACGTCAAGGGTCGCCCGTCGCCGCTTCCCTCCACTACGAGATCCGTGGAAATAACCGCCACTTTCCACGGGATTCGTTCCTCCTTCATCTTTTCGGCCAGTGGCCAATCATCGACGCTGTTCTCCAACACGAACCCGCCCCGGACCTAGGAGAACCGCGACATGCACTCGACCCCTCCGCCCGACCGGACCGGCCGTCGGACGTCCCGGTGACGGCGACCGCCCCCCGGCCCGCGGGCCGGACCGCCGTGACCACCGCGCTGCTGGCCCCGGCCGGCATCACGGTGATCGGCCTGGTGCTGGTGCCGCTGTTCCTCGTGGTGCGCAACAGCTTCGCCTCGGCCGACGCGTACGGCGGGGTGACGGGCGGATTCACCCTCACCAACTACCAGGACCTGATGGAGCCGATCTACCTCAAGGTCTTCGGCTACAGCCTCGGCATGGCGGCCCTCAACACGGCCGTCTGTCTGGTCCTCGGCTACGTGGTCTCGTACTACCTCGCCAGCCGGCCCCCGCAGCGCCAGATGCTCCTCCTGCTGCTGATCATCGTGCCGTTCTGGACCGACTTCCTGGTCCGGACGTTCGCCTGGATCAACCTCCTGAGCCCCGGCGGGCCGGTCAACAGCCTCACCGACGCCATCGGCTTCACCGACGGGCCCACCCAGTGGATACCCAGCCAGGGGGCGTCCTTCATCGGGCTGGTGTACGCGTTCCTGCCCACCGCGATCTTCCCGATCTACGCCTCGTTGCGCGGGGTCGACAACTCCCTGGGCGAGGCCGCACGGGACCTCGGCTGCGGCTGGTGGCGGGTGCACACCCGGGTCCTGCTCCCG
The DNA here is from genome assembly GCF_042732055.1 of Streptomyces sp. NPDC059816. NCBI lineage: Bacteria > Bacillati > Actinomycetota > Actinomycetes > Kitasatosporales > Streptomycetaceae > Streptomyces > Streptomyces sp. NPDC059816. The sequence continues at coordinate 144,669 of NZ_JBHWIQ010000009.1, read as the reverse complement.
ATCGCCCGTCCGGGCATGCTCGCGGCGGCACTGCTCACCTTCATCCCGACCCTGGGCGTGTTCGTCATCCCCGTCCTGCTCGGCGGCGGGCGCGACCAACTCGTCGGCAACCTGATCGTGACCCTGTACACCGAGTTCCGCAATCAGCCGATGGGCGCCGCGGCCTCCGTGGTCCTGCTGGTGCTGATGGTGGCCTCGATGGCGGTCTTCGGACTCGCCGCCCGGCGGCTGAGGAGGAAGACCGCATGAAACACGCCCTCGACACCGTGACCGCCTGGCTCGCCCGGGGCGTCATCGCCTTCCTCTACATCCCCATCGTCGTCGTGGTCGTGCTGTCGTTCAACGACTCCGAGGTCACCTACAAGTGGGCCGGGTTCTCCACCCGCTGGTACGGAACGCTCGCCGACAACACCGAACTGCTGGCCGCCCTGCGGGTCAGCGCGGAGGTCGCCCTGATCTCCGCGACCCTGGCCACGCTGTGCGGGCTCCTGTCCGCCATGGGCATGGCCCGGCTCGCGACCCGGTGGAAGGCCGTGTTCTCGGGCGGGCTGTTCCTCCCGCTGATCATTCCGGAGATCGTGCTGGGCGTGGCCCTGCTGTCGGTCTTCGGCGCGATGAGCGCGACCCTCGGGATGACGACCCTCGTCCTGGGCCACCTGGTGGTGACCCTGCCCTACGCCGCCCTGATCGTCCTCGGCGCGTACAACGCGCTCGACCCCTCCCTCAAGGAGGCCGCGACCGACCTGGGTTGCGGACCCTGGCAGGCGTTCCGGCGGGTGACCCTGCCGCTGCTGCGGCAACCGCTGCTCGCCGCGTGGCTGCTCTGCTTCACCATCTCCTTCGGCAACATCGTCATGTCGACGTTCACCAACGGCATCGGCTCCACCACCCTCCCGCTGCGCGTGTACTCGATGCTCAAGGGCGGGCTCACGCCGGAGATCAACGCGCTCGGCACCCTGCTCGTGCTCTTCACCCTCCTGATCATCCTGGGCGTGGGCCTGCGCCAGATGCGTCAGGTGCTGCTCGGCGGCAAGCGCGGCTAGGCCCCCTCCCCGGCCCGCTCGCCGTCCCCTCCCCTCCTCCCCCGGCCTTCCCACACCGGCTCCGCGAAAGGCACCCTCATGCGCAAGAAGAGCGTCTCCAGAACCCTGTTGGCCGCTTCCGTCGCCACCGTCACGGCCCTCGTCGTCACCGGTTGCTCCGACTCCGGCTCCGATGCCGGTTCGGGCGGCGGCAAGAAGCTCAACATCTACGCCTGGGCCGGGGAGATCCCCGAGTCGGTGGTGAAGAAGTTCGAGCAGGAGACGGGCATCAAGGTCACCCTCGACACCTTCGACAGCAACGAGACCATGACCGCCAAGCTGAGCTCCGGTTCGGCGGGGTACGACCTGGTCGAGCCCAGCCAGTACACGGTCCAGCAGCTCGTCGGACAGAAGCTGATCCAGCCCCTCGACCACTCCCGCATCAAGGGCCTGGACAACCTCGCGGACAAGTTCCGGGACCCGACCTACGACCCGGGCAACAAGTACAGCATCCCGTGGATCTGGGGCACCACGGGCTTCGCCTACAACGACAAGTGCATCGACTCGGCGACCAGTTGGAAGACCCTGTTCGACAAGGAGCACCGCGGCAAGGTCTACATGCTGGACAACATGCTGGCCGCCTACATCGCCGGCCTCCAGGTGACCGGCTCGCGCGCCACCAGCACCGACGAGGGCGAGATCGCCGCCGCGACGAAGGCGCTGGAGGACCAGAAGGACATCCTCGCGGGCTACAACTCGACCAACTACCCGCAGTTGCTCTCCTCCGGCCAGGCGTGCGCCGCGCAGGCGTGGAGCGGGACCGCGATGGCGAAGGTCGTCGCGGCCAACGAGAACGTGCACTACGTCATCCCGGAGGAGGGCGGCTCGATCTGGACGGACGGCCTGTCCATCCCGAAGGGCGCCAAGAACACCGACGCGGCGTACGAGTTCATCAACTTCACCCTGCGCCCCGAGATCGCCGCGATGGCCACCGACGACGGCGGCAGCGCCAGCACCAACGCCAAGGCCCGGGACCTCGTCAAGGACAAGAAGGCCCTGGACAACCCGGCGATCTACGCGTCCGACGAGTCGATCAAGAACGCGGACTTCCTGCTCGACCCGGGGACCGCGATGAAGCACTTCCAGCAGGGCTGGACCAAGGTGAAGGCGTCCTGACATGACAACGACCGCCATCGAGCCGACCGGCCGCACCGGGACCGACGCACCCGCCGTCCGCCTCACCGGGGTCGGCAAGTCCTTCGGCGGCATCCCGGCCGTCCAGGACGTCACCCTCGACATCCGGAGCAACGAGTTCTTCTCGATCCTCGGGCCGTCGGGCTGCGGCAAGACCACGCTGATGCGGATGATCACCGGGTTCGAGACGCCGACCGAGGGCACCGTGGAACTGGGCGGGGTCCCCGCGACGGGCGTCCCGCCGCACAAACGGGACCTCAACATGCTCTTCCAGAGCTACGCCCTGTTCCCGCACCTCAGCGTCCACGACAACATCGCCTTCGAGCTGAAGGTGCGCAAGTCGCGGCCCAAGGCGGAGATCGGCGCGGCCGTGCGGGAAGCCCTCGCCCTGGTGCGCCTGGAGGGGTACGGGGAGCGGTCCATCGCGCAGCTCTCCGGCGGTCAGCGCCAGCGCGTCGCCATCGCGCGGGCCCTGATCGGTCGGCCCTCGCTGCTCCTGCTCGACGAACCCCTCGGCGCCCTCGACCAGAAGCTCCGGGCCGAGATGCAGTTGGAGCTGAAGAAGATCCAACGCGAGGTCGGCGTCACCTTCGTCACGGTCACCCACGACCAGGAGGAGGCGCTCACCATGTCCGACCGCATCGCGATCATGGACGGGGGGCGGGTCCTCCAGGTGGACACTCCGGAGGCGATCTACGAGCGGCCCGCCACCCGCTTCGTGGCCGACTTCATCGGCACCTCCAACCTCCTCACCGGAACCCTGGGCGGTCACCGGCTCGGGGTGGCGCAGCTCGGCAACCTCACCGTCCCGGACGGCCACGGACTGGCCGACGGCACCGAGGCGCACCTCGCGGTCCGCCCGGAGAACGTCCGGCTCGCCCCGGCGGGCACCGCACCGGACGGCGGCGAGGTCACCGTGGACGGCGCCCTCCAGCAGGTGGTGTACCTCGGCAACGCCACCCGCTACCACCTCACGCTGGCCGACGGCTCCGACTTCGTCGCCGAGGCGCGGGGGGCGGACACCAGCGGGCTCGCCCTCGGTGATCCGGTGACCGCCGGTTGGGCGGTCCGGCACTCCCGGGTGCTGGCCGAATGACCCGCCGACCGCGCCCCGCAACCGCACCGTCCCCGCGCACCAAGGAGATACGGCCGTGAAGGTCGCAGCAGCCCAGTTCGCCCCGACCGCCGACGCGGCGGCCAATCTCGCGGTCATCGAGGAGATGACCCGTGAGGCCGCCGCGGCCGGTGCCCAACTCGTCGTCTTCCCCGAGGAGTCGATGGTCCCCTCGGACGCCGACGAGAACGGCGACGTCCCGTTGCGGGAGCTCGCCGAGCAGCACTGGCCCGCCTTCCTGGAAGGGATCACCCGCATCGCCGCGACGTACGGCACCGCGGTGATCGCCGCCGGCTACGAGGACAGCGGCGAAGCCCTCCCCTACAACACCATCGCCGCCGTGGACGCGAGCGGCGAAGTCCTCGGTCTCTACCGCAAGATGCACCTGTACGACGCCTTCAACTACCGGGAGTCGCAGAAGGTCCAGCGCGGTGACACCGGGCCGGTCGTCGTCCGCATCGGCGACTTCAACGTGGGCCTGGTGAACTGCTACGACGTCCGCTTCCCGGAGTTCACCCGGTCGTTGGTGGAGATGGGCGCCGACCTGCTGTCGGTCTCGGCCGCCTGGGTCAAGGGCCCGCTCAAGGAGGACCACTGGACGACGCTGCTGCGCACCCGGGCGATCGAGAACACCTGCTGGGTGATCGCGTCCTCGCTGACCACACCCGACTGCATCGGCATGAGCATGGCCGTCGACCCGCTCGGAGTGGTCCGCGCGGCCCTCGGCGAGGAGGAACGGTCGATGCTGGTCGTCGACGCCGACAAGGACCGCATCGACCGGGCCCGCACGATCCTTCCCGTGCTCCGCAACCGCCGCATCATCATCGGACCGAGGTGACCCGTCCCATGCCGCTCGACCTTCGTGACCTGCCCGCCGCCCCCGACGCGGACCTGCTCGCCAAGCTCCGCCGGGTCGACTTCCCAACCCTCGGCCATTACCTGGAGGAGGGCTTCTGCGCCCCGGAACTCCAGCGCATGGCCGGGACGGAACGGATCGTCGGCCGGGCCGTCACCGTACGGATCACCGCGACCGACTCGACGATGCTGCACCATGCGGCCGGACTGGTGGAACCCGGAGACGTGGTCGTCGTCGACTGCGGCGGTGACCGTCGGCACGCCCCGCTCGGTGAGGTGGTCGTCAACGCGCTCGCCTCCCGACGCGCGGCCGGCGCCGTGGTGGACGGACTCTGCACCGACATCGACGCCCTGCGTGCGCTCGGACTCCCCGTGTACGCGTACGGCCGCACCCCGCTGACCACCAAGCTGCACGGCATCGCCGACGGCTCCCTGTGCGCCCCCGTCACCTGCGGCGGGGTCCCCGTGCACGCGGGTGACCTCGTCCTCGGTGATGCGAACGGGGTGATCATCGCCCCCGCGGAGCGGCTCGCCGCCGTGATCGACGAGGCGTTGGCCGATGACGCCGAGGAACCCGAGCTCGTGGCGCAACTGTGGGCGGGCGAGCCCCTGGGTTCGCTCACCGGAGCCACCGACACCCTCCAACGGCTGGGCTGAACCACCGCGTTCGCGGGCCCCGCACCGCACCCCACCCCCATACCCCCCGAAAGGACCATCGTGTTGCTGAAAGCCGCCGTCAACGGCGGGCGCTCCCAGGCCGAGCAGCCCACCGTCCCCGTCACCGCAGCGGAGATCGCCGCCGACACCGTCGCGGTGCTCGCGGCCGGAGCGGACGTCGTCCACTTCCACGTCCGCACCCCGGACGGGGGACAGACCATCCGCCCCGACGCCCTGGCCGAGGTCCTGTCCGCGATCCGTGGCGCCGCCCCGGGCGCGGTGGTCGGGACGACGACGGGCCTGTGGACCTGCTCGGGCCCCGTGGAGCGTTACGACCTGGTCAAGGCATGGGAGGTGCTGCCGGACTTCGCTTCCGTCGCGTTCAGCGAGGAAGGTGCGGCCGAGACGGCCCGACTGGTCCTGGACCGGGGCATGGTCCTGGAGAGCGCGGTGTGGACGATGGACGACGTGCCGCGGCTGCTCGACTCGTCGACCCTGCACGACAACGTGCGCATCCTGATCGAACCCGTCGAGGAGGACCCCGTGCGGGCGGTCGCCGAAGCCCGGGCCATGGCCGCGCGGGTGCGGGCGGCCGGGGTGCGCTGCCCGATCCTCTACCACGGTGACGGCCCCACGGTCTGGCCCCTGGTGCGGGCGGCGATCGAGGACGGCCACGAGACCCGGGTGGGCTTCGAGGACGGCACCGACCTGCCCGACGGGTCGCCCGCCGCCGACAACGCCGCCCTGGTGCGCGCGGCCCGTGCCCTGGCCGCTTCCTGAGCACCACGATCCCCGGGCCCGGCCCGGTCGCGTTCCCCCCACGGGAACGGGACCGGGCCGGGTGCCGTTTCAGGGTCGGCCGAGGATCTGCCTGGCCCGGTCGAAGGCCGTGTCGCGGTCGGCGGCGAACTCCTGGTCGGTGAAGACCGGCGTCCTGATGTCGGCGGGGATGCCGGGGCCCTCGAAGGACCGGCCGCGCGGATCGGTGTACCGCTCGTTGGAGAGCGTGAACTGCCAGCCGTTCGGCAGCTCCCGCCCCAGCGTGTCCGAGAAGACTCCCTGGGTGTTCTCACCGATGAGAGTGGTGAGCCCGGGGCGCTCCTGAACGGCGTGGGTGAACGTCTCCCCCGCACTGACCGTCGCTCCGCTGATGAGCAACGCCACCGGTCCGTCGTAGCGGGGCGTTCCCGGGGCGGCCGGCTGCACCCGCACGGTCCGTCGACGGGTGAAGCGGGTCTCGTCCCGGGGGTCGTTGCGGGCCTGCTTGGTGAACGCGGTGTAGGAGCGGTCGGTCAGGCGGGAGGCGATGGCCAGGCCGAGGGGGTCGTACCCGCCGGCGTTGACCCGGACGTCGATGATCAAGCCGCGCCACCGGCCGGGTCCGGCGGTGCGCGCCCGGGTGACGATCCGGTCGAGCACTCGTTCCAGCTCGGCGGCGTCGTCGTCGTACCGACCGCGGTTGTCGACGTAGCCGGCGAACCGGCTGATGCGCAGGTAGCCCAGGCCACCGGGCAGGTCTGCGTAGCCGATCACCCCTTGCGCATGGGACTCCAGGGGCCGCCCTGCGAGGTCGCGGCGCTCGATGAACAGTCTGGTCTTCTGCTCGTACGCTTCGTCCGGTGCGACGGTGCCCGACCGGATGCCGTCGGCGAAGCGCTGGAAGTCCGGGGAGTTCGCCGCCAGCGCGACGTGCGAGTCCTGGAGCGGCGCGGTCATCTCCGCCAGGATGTCGAAGAGTTCGGCGGGGCCGGTGCGCGCGGTGACCCGGGGGCGGTAGGTGGCGCGTGCCCGGTTCCAGTCGACGCCGCGGCTCTGGAAGAAGGCGTACTGCTCCGCGAAGGTCTGCCAGAACACGTCGAAGTCCGCCACCGGCCCGGTGGCCCCGGGGCGTCCGCAGTGCGGGGGCAGCGCGGAGATGCGGCGCAGATCGCGGTCGGCCGCGGTGCCGTGGACCAGGAGGGTCGCCCGGTCCTTCGCCTGCGGGCGGACGGTGAACGCCATGTCGTCGGCCTCGAAGCGGACGGCTCCGTCGGGGCCGGCGGCACCCTGTTGGGGCGCGTTCAGGGCCGGCCGGCAGCTGATGGCCGTGGTGTCCCAGCTCCGCAGCACTCCGTCCTGGATGCGGAGGACCATGCCGTAGCCGTCCATCCGCCACAGGCCGTCCGTCGGGTGGCCGGTGCCCCCCGCGCCCCGCTGACGTGGTGCGGCCACCGCGGTGGCGCCGAACGTCCCGGACAGGGCGAGGGCGGTCCCCGCCGCCATGAGTACGGACCGCCGGCCGGGCCGCGCGGCCCGGCGTCCGTCGTCCTGGCCGCCGTCGGCCGGCGTCGTCACTGGTGTCACTTGGTGCACGATGTTTCCCCAATTCGTCGTCAACGCGTCGTCATCATGGCTGTCGGAACGGGGCAGGCGCGTCATCCCCCGGACGGCTGCGGGGTCAACCGGCAGGTGGACGGTGGGGGTTGTCCGCCCCTAGGGGAGTCCCGGAGGCGGCCTTCCCCTCAGGTGGGGGACAGCGGGGTGCGAATCGGGACGGGCCAGGCGTGCTCATCTCGCGCTGTGTGCAGGGCAGTTGAAACGCGTCAGCGTTTCCGTACGATCACTCGGATGCCGCCCGGCCCCAGGGGCGGCCGTCCGTCTCAACCGTTCAGGAGAGGCAGCGTCATGAGAAGACCCCCACACACCCGGTTGCGTTCCGTCGCGGCCGGCGCACTCGCCACGGCCCTGGCCGCCGTCGGGCTCGCCGCACTTCCCACCGCCGCCCAGGCCGCCACCGGCGGACTCGCCGTGCAGTACCGGACCAGTTCGTCCGGCGCGAGCGCCTCGCAGACGGCGCCCTGGTTCAAGGTGCGCAACACGGGCGCGGCGGCCGTGCCGCTCAGTGAGGTCAAGCTCCGCTACTACTTCAAGGCCGACTCGGCGACGACCACCTACCGGTTCGCCTGCGACTGGGCGGTGAAGGGCTGCTCGAACGTCACCGGCTCGTTCGGCACCCTCGCCAACCCCACGGCCACCGCCGACCGTTACCTGGAGGTCGGCTTCACCGCCGGTGCCGGTTCGCTGGCCGCGGGCGCGGACACCGGTGACCTCCAGCTACGGTTCCACCGGACCGACTGGCAGCAGCTGGTCCAGAGCGACGACCACTCCTTCGGCGCCGGACAGAGCGCCTACGCCGACTGGTCGAAGGTCACCGCCCGGGTCTCCGGCACCACCGTGTGGGGCACCGAGCCGGGCGGCTCCACCGAACCTCCGCCCGGTCAGGCCCTGTTCGACGACTTCGCCTACACCTCGGGCAGCGATCCCAAGCTCAGCGCCAACGGCTGGCAGTTGCGTTCCTGGGGCGGTGGACCGGGCGTGTACGGCGCGACCTGGTCACCGAAGAACGTCACGTTCTCGCAGGAGGCCGGGTCCTCCCTGATGACCCTGAAGGCGGGCACCTCCGGCACGGCGGCCAGCACCGAGCACGCCGAGATCTCCACGACGTCGATGAAGTTCAAGAACGGCACCTACGCGGCCCGCGTCAAGTTCAGTGACGCGCCGGTGCAGGGCCCGGACGGCGACCACGTCGTGCAGACGTTCTTCGCCATCAACGACCTGAAGTCCCCGATGGCCGACGACTACGCCGAGTACGACTTCGAGTACCTGCCCAACGGCGGCTGGGGCGAGACGTCGAACGCCTTCTTCGCCACCTCCTGGGAGACCTACCACCCCACCACCGGGCAACTCGTCAACACGCACACGGTGGCCCGCAGCAGCCACGGCGGCTGGCACGACCTGGTCTTCACCATCGACGGCAACGACATCCGGTACTACCTCGACGGCCGGCTGTTCGGCACCCACGGGGCCGGCTTCCTGCCCGAACGGGCGATGCTGATCAGCTTCAACCAGTGGTTCACCGACCTGGCCGGACAGACGAGCACCGCACCCCGCAGCTACGAGCAGCAGGTCGACTACGTGCTGCACGTCAAGGACCAGGTGCTGACCCCGGCGCAGGTGGCCACCAAGGTCGACGCCTACCGCGCGACGGGCACGGCCTTCGCGGACACGGTCACCGCGGGCTGACCCGTACGCCGTCACGACCGTGCCGTGCCCGCCCGGGCGCGGCACGGTCCCCGGCGCCGTGCGTACGGAGACCGGGTCCGGGCCGCCCGTACGGCTCTGTGGAGGTGCCGCGCGCCGGGGCGTGTCGGAGTCTGGACCGGGAGCGTGGTGCGCGTGCCCGCGCCCGAGGAGGCGAGGTCCCGGATGGCCCAGGCGGCGGAGCCCGGCCCGGCACGCCCGGTCGGCGAGGTGCTGCGGGACCCGGGGTACCTGCGGTTGCTGCTGCTCGCGACGGTGCTGGGGGTACCGCTGTCGCTGGTGGCGTTCGGCTTCCTCGCCCTGGAGCACGCCGCGCAGAACGGCCTCTGGGAGCATCTGCCGCACCACCTCGGCTACGCGGTTGCCCCGTGGTGGTGGCCACTGCCCCTGCTGACCGTCGGGGGGCTGCTGGTGGCGTGGATCGTCACCCGACTGCCGGGCGCCGGTGGGCACGTACCGGCCCGGGGGTTGAACCCGGCGGCGACGGAACCGTCCGCCCTGCCCGGGGTGGTACTGGCCGGGCTGGCCTCCCTGGCCTTCGGCGCGGTGCTGGGGCCCGAGGCGCCGCTGATGGCGATCGGCAGCGGCCTGGCCCTGCTGGCCGTCCGGTCGGCGCGCCGCGCCGGATCGCCGCAGTTGGTCGCCGTCCTGGGGGCGGCCGGCTCGGCGACCACGATCTCCACCGTGTTCGGCAGCCCCCTGGTGGCCGCGGTCCTGATCATCGAGGCGGCCGGGCTCGGTGGCCCGGGACTGCTCGCCCTGATCCTGCCCAGTCTGCTCGCCAGCGGGGTGGGCGCCCTGGTCCTCACCGGGTTCGGTCGGTGGACGGGACTCGACACGGGTGGACTGGCCCTACCGTCGGTGCCGCCCGACGATCCCCTGGAAGCGGGGGACTTCCTCTGGGGGGTGCCGCTCGCGGTGGTGATCGCGGTCGTGGTGCGGGGTGCGGTCGCCCTGGGCGGTCGGGTCGCCGACTGGACGGCCAAGCACCCCGGTCCGCGGACCCCGCTGTGTGCGGTGGTGGTCGGGGCGGCGCTGGCCGCCTACGGGCTGTGCACCGGTCGGTCGCCCGAGGAGGCCGCCCTCTCGGGTCAGGCCACTCTGGCGGAGTTGGCCGCCGACCCGGGTGCCTGGCCGATCTCCGTCCTGCTCTGGCTGCTGCTGTTCAAGGGGCTCGCGTGGTCGGTCTCCCTCGGCGCGCTGCGCGGCGGCCCGATCTTCCCTGCGTTGCTCATCGGACCGGTCCTCGCGCTGGTCTTCGCGGGCCTGCCGGGCTTCGGGACGACGACCGCGCTGGCGGTGGGCATCGTCTCGGCAGCGGCGGCGGTGACCCGGCTGCCCGTGACGGCGTCGGTGCTGGCCACCCTGTTGCTCGGCCGGGACGCACCCGAGCAGATGGCGGTCGTCCTGGTCTGTGCGGTGGTCGCCTTCGCCACCGGGGAACTGCTGCGCTCGCGCCGTCGCCACGGAACCCCGGCGGACGCGGCGCCCTCGCCGCGCGGGTAGCCCCCGGCCGGGCGCCCGCGGGTCGCGCCTCGGGTGCGGTGGGTCAGACGGTCTGGGCGGGGAGCCGCCCGGACTTGACCGCGGCGACCAGGGCGGCGTGATCGCGTTCGTTCTGGTCGGCGTACTGCTCGGCGAAGTCGGCGACGGCCCGGTCGAAGACGTCTCCGCGCCCCAGATAGGCGGCGATGGCGATCCGGTCCCCCGACCTGGCGTGGGCCCGGGCGAGGTTGGCTCCGCAGAGCTCGCCGAAGACCGCCATGCCGCGGGGCACCATCAGCTGGGGCTCCATGATGCCCTTCCAGTCACGCAGTTGGCGCACGTAGAAGTCCCGCTGCTCGCCGTCGGGCGCGCGGACCCGCTCCCAGCCGAGGAAGATGTCACTGGCCGCCTGCATGAGGCGCTGTCCGGCGACCACCCGTTCGCCCTGGGTGCGGAACTCGCTGTCGCCGGCGTAGGGAGCGAGCACGGAACGGTCGGCCTCCTTGGCCTGGAGGAACAGGGGGTCACCGCTGTCCCGCCCGATCAGCAGGACGATCCAGCAGCGGGTGCCGACGCTGCCGACGCCGACCACCTTGCGCGCCACGTCCACCACGGTGAACTGGCTCAACAGCCGGCGGCGGTCCGTCGGCAGGCTCTTCCCGTAGCGGGCGATGAGGTCGTCGATCATGGTGGCGAGTTCGCTGCGCTCCCGGTCCGGGAGCAGGTCGGCGGCGGGCATGACGACCGGGGGCGCGGGGACGATCCGCCGTTCGCCGTCCACCAGACGGGTGAGCTTGTCGAACGCCTGGAGGCTGTCCCGGGTGCGGGCCTTGGCGAGGGTGCGGGACAGCATCTTGCGGCCCCGTCGCTGCAACCGTCCCGAGGCCAGGAGTTCCAGTTCCTCGGCGTCGGCGATCGTGTACCAGACGGCGAGGTTCGACATCCCGGCGAACAGGCGCATCCGCTCGCGGTAGGCGCGCACGGTGGCGCGGACGATCGCTCGGCGCTCGGCCGTCGTGAACCCGTTCTCACGGCCGGCAATGACGAAGCTGGCGGCGAGGCGTTTGACGTCCCATTCCCACGGGCCGGGCAGGGTCTCGTCGAAGTCGTTGATGTCGAAGATGAGTTTGCGCTCCGGGGAGCCCAACAGTCGGAAGTTCAACAGATGGGCGTCGCCGCAGAGTTGAGCGTACAGTCCGGTGGTCGGGGTGGTGTCGAGGTCGGCGGCCATGATGGCCGCGGCACCGCGGTAGAAACGGAACGGGGACTCCGCCATGCGTGCGTAGCGGATGGGCACGAGGTCGGGCACCCGGGTGGCCGACTGCGCTTCGATGACCCGTAGCGGGTCCACGGACGTGCGGGTGAACTCCGCGTGGCTGGAGCGCGGGGTCTTGGACCGCACCGCCCTGCCCCGGGCCGCCCGCTGGTCGGGCGGGAGCCACGGTCGGTCACCGGACGCGTTCGACCTGATCCCCTTGTTGCCCTTGTTGCCCTTCCTTCCGCTGCTGCCGCTGCTCCCCTTGTCACTGCTGTTTCTTTTGGTTCCGCTGTTCCCGGGCATCACAACACTCCTCACCGGACGCCCCTGGCTGGCGACGGACTCGGTACCGGGGCGCACGGGGGTCGGTCCCGTCCCCTCCACCATCCCACTCCCCCGCCCCGCCGGCATCACCCGCGCGACCGGGCCGGGCGTTGCGGACTCCGCAACACCCCTGCAACACCTCGGAAGCGGGTCCCGCACGGCGCGGAACAGGGGCGCGCACCGTGCACACGGGGGTGCGGGCACGACCGACGTTGCCGATCCGGGGGTTACCGTGCGCAACGGGCCGCACACCCTCCATGCTGTGCCTCGTCCCGCAGCTCCGTCGGGCGCAACGGCTGTCGTCCCGGCGGGTGCGACGGCCCGAGGAGGAGGTCACCATGGACCGATCGCTGCTCACGGTGAGGACGGCGCTGGTCCTGCTGCTCGCCGTGCTGGCCGGTACGGCGGTGGGGGTGCTCAGTGTGCTCGCAGGGGAGGGCGCCGCGCGGGGAGTGCTCGCCGCGCTGACCGCGGCGGCACTCTCGCTGCCGCTGGCGCACCGGATGATCGCGCCCGAGCCGAGCGGGGGGCAACGCCCGGGGGAACCCACGGGGAGGAGGGACGGGCATGGCTGAGCTGCGTCCGCTGGCCGGGGACCTCTCCCGGGAGTCCCGGGCGCTGGCCCAGGCGCTGCGGGAACTGTTCGACGGGCTGGACGTGTCGGTGCGACGGTACGCGGCCCGGCGCAAACGGGACCCGGGGACCTTCTCGCGTTATCTGAGCGGGACCCGGGTGCCGCCCTGGGAGGTGGTGACGGACCTCTTCACCGACCTGGCGGAACACCGGGGCAATGCCGCCACTCCACGGGCGATGGAGCTCCTGCGCGCGCTGCACCGGGCCGCCGTCGCCACGGGCTCCTCGCCCCGTCACGCGGTCGAGGTCCTGGAACGGCAACTGGCGGACGCCGACCGTGACGCCCGCCGTTCCACCGCGCGGGGCGACGTACTGGGTGATGCACTGCTCGACCGGATGCACCAGATCGCCGATCTGGAGGTGCGGCTGAACCAGTTGGAAGCCGAGTGGGGCAACGAGCGGGAACGGGCGAACGCCCTGGAGGCGGCCTGCCCGGACATCTCCGAGTTGCTGCGGGAGCGTGACGCCCTCCAGAGCGAGGTGGCGCGGCTGGCCGCGGACCTGCGGGCGGCCCGGGACCGGCACGAGGAGGCCGAGAAGCGGTGCGCCCTGCTCGAACGCCAACTGGAGGCGGTCGAAGCGGTGCAGCGGGGCGCCGCGCTGTCCGCCGCACCGCCGGGCACCCGGTGCCTGCCGAAGATCCTCGTGGTGGACGACCAGGCGGACAACCTCCTGGCCATGACCGCGGTACTGTCCACGCTGGACCAGGAGTTGGTGGCCGTGTCCTCGGGGCGGGAGGCCCTGAAGGCCCTGCTCAACGACGATGACTTCGCCGTCATCATCATGGACGTCCAGATGCCCGACATGGATGGGTACGAGACCGCCGCGCACATCAAGCGGCGGCCCCGGACCCGGGACGTGCCGATCATCTTCCTCACCGCCATGGGCGTCGATGCCGAGCACTCGGCCCGGGGCTACGCGGCCGGCGCCGTCGACTACCTCGGCAAGCCCTTCGACCCGTGGGCACTGCGGGCCAAGGTGGCGGTCTTCACCGGCATCCATCTGGAGCGTCGGGCCGGCGGCCGATGAGCACCCGCCCGGATGGGCACCCCTTCCGGCGCCCTCGGCTCCCCTCACCCGCTTTCGTCGACGGGCCTCCGGCCAGGGCACTAGCGTGAGTTCATGACCCATGCGCTCTCCCCCTCGGCCCCGGACCCGTGGTACCGGGGCACGAGGGGCCTTTCCCGTACGGGCCGTGACACGGTGACGTGGTCGCTCTATCTGCTCACCGCGCCGGTGACCGCCGCGGCCGGGCTGCTGGCCGTACTCGGCGGCGTGTGCGTCGCCGCGATCGGTCTGCTGCTGCCCGGCGGTTCGCCGGTCGTGGCCCGGGCCCTGGCACCGGCACGGTGGTTCGCCGACGTGGAGCGGTGGCGCATCGCCCGGGTGCGTCCCGCGGTCACCGGAGCCGGTCCCGTCGCCCTGCGGCCCGAGCCGAAGGGGAGCCCGGACGCGTCCGGCCCCGGGCGGTGGCTGGACGCGGCCCACGCGGTCGCGGTGGTGCCCGTCGCCCTGGTCACCTCGGCGCTGACCGCGCTGTGGTGGTTCGTCGGCATCGGCAGCGCCACGTGTTCCCTGCGGTACGAGTACGCACCGGCCGAGCCGCTGCGGCCGCTCGCCCTGAATCTGGGCGACGCCCAGTCGCACATCACGGTGAGCCTCGGGTTGTCGTCCCCGATCGAACGTGTCGTGTTCGGGACCGCACTGGGTCTGCTGACGCTGTTCACCCTGCCCCTGGTGGCCCGCGCGTGCGTCGCCGTCCAGACCGGGCTGGGGCGGACCCTGCTCGGTGACGCGTCCGCTGTGCACCGCACGACCAGCGGGCTGGAACACGAGCGGGACACGGCCCGCGCACGAACGGTCGCCGCGGCCGAGGCCGAGGCCACCGCGCTGCGCCGACTCGAACGCGACATCCACGACGGGCCTCAGCAGCGGCTGGTACGGCTGGCCGTGGAACTCGGCCGCGTCCGGCACCACTTCGACCGACGGCCCCAGACCGCCCGGGAGGCCCTCGCCGACGCGATCGTCCAGGCCCAGGAGGCGTTGGACGAGCTACGGGCGCTCTCCCGCGGCATCGCCCCGCCGATCCTCGTCGACCGCGGTCTGCACGAGGCACTCGCCGCCCTCGCCGTGCGGTCCACCACCCTCTCGGAACTCGACGCCGTTCCCCTGGACCACCGGCCGAAGGAGGCCGTCGAGACGGCCGCGTACTTCGTCGTCGCGGAGGCCCTGACCAATGTGGCCAAGCACAGCCGCGCGCAGCGGTGTGTGATCGGGCTGCGCCACGGTGAGGGCGTCCTGAGGGTATGGGTGAGGGACGACGGGGTGGGCGGCGCGGCACTGGACAAGGGGCACGGCCTGCGGGGGCTGGAGGACCGGCTGATCGCGCTCGGCGGCCGGTTGCGGATCAGCAGTCCCGGTGGCGGCCCGACGACGATCACCGGGGAGCTGCCGTGCTGTTGACGCCCCGCGGGGCGGCGCCCGGACCGTCACCGGATGCGGCTGCCCGGAGTGCGCTGCGCATCGTCGTGGCCGATGACTCGGTCCTGCTGCGCGAGGGCCTGGTGCGGCTGCTCGTCGAGGACGGCCATCGGGTGGTGGCCGCGGTCGGCGACGGTCCCGCTCTGGTCGCGGCGGTGCTCGACCACCGTCCGGACGTGTCGATCGTCGACATCCGGATGCCTCCGACCCACACCGACGAGGGCCTGCGCGCGGCGATCACCGCCCGTCTGCACCTGCCCGGCACTCCGGTGCTGATGCTCAGCCAGTACGTGGAGCCTTCCTACGCGGGCGAGCTACTCGCGGACGGCTCCGGCTCGGTCGGCTACCTCCTCAAGGACCGGGTCGCCCGGGTCGAGGAGTTCCTGGACGCGCTGGACCGGGTCGCGCGCGGCGGGACGGTGCTCGATCCCCAGGTGATCGGCCAGCTGCTGACCGGGCGGCACCGGGACAGCGCCCTCGGGTCGCTCACCGCACGAGAACGGCAGATCCTGGCGCTGATGGCCGAAGGCCACTCGAACACGGCCATCACCCGGCGACTCGTGGTCTCCGCCAGCACCGTGGAGAAGCACATCGGCACCATCTTCGCCAAGCTCGGCCTGCCGCCCGACGACGCCCGGCACCGTCGGGTACTGGCCGTCCTGGCCTATCTCAGGGACTGACGACGGCCCGGTTCGGCCTGCGGGGGCCGGTGGGCTCCCGCCCCCGACGGGGGCTTGCCCCCGGGCCGGGGTGGGGGCCTGCCACACCCCCGGGTGTCCGGCCTGCTCCGGTGATCGGGAGGCGTCGGTGCGCGAGCGTGGTCGGCATGACGGCAACACGACGTCCGCCGTCCCCGCACCCGACCGAGCCGAAGGAACGTCCTTGTCCCGCTCCCCAGCCCCGTCGCGATCCGCGCGTGCCCGCGCTCACGCCGCCGCCGTGCTCACCGCCCTCGCCACCGCCCTCGTCACCGCCTTCGTCCTCGCCCCGCGCACGCTGGCGGCGAACGGGCCGCACCACGCTCCCGCCGACCGGGACGACCTCGTCCGAGCCGTCCGCGAGGCGTTCGTCGGGTACTGGAGTTCCGGTGACCGGGAGTTCTCGCCGCAGCTGGAGGGGGTCGTCGACTACTGGTTCCGCTACCACGTGGCGAAGGCCGTGATCGCCGCGCTCCTGACGATCGTGCTGTTCGCACTCGGCGTCCTCCTGGGGAAGGCGCTGCTGCGGGCCGGTGGTCTCGGCAGGGGCAGGAGGGCGGCCCTCGCGTCGGGCACCGTTCTGGTGACGGCGCTCGCCCTGTTCTCGTTGGCGGTGGTGATGGCCAACCTCCAGGGCGCGGCGGCGCCCTTCGCCTCGCTGTTGCCGATGTTGGGGGTCACCTCGGCCGACGGAGAACTCGGCACGACGCTCGACGAGATCAGAGGGCTCCTGGCAGCTCAGCCGGGTGCGGGTGACCGAACGCCCCCTGCCATCGAGGTGCTGATCAGCGACTTCGACCGGTACCACATGGCCATGGCCGTGCTCGCCTCGACCGTCGTGGTCGGCCTCGTCGGCGTGAGCGTGCTGCTGTGGAAGAGGTTCGCGGCAACGGAGTCGTCCGAGGGCCGAACGAGGCGGGTGTGGGCGTCGTTCGGAGCGCTGTCCGTGGTGCTGTCGCTGTGCGTGCTGGTGGTCGCGGTGGCGAACTTCGGCACCGCGGCGGACCCGGCACCGGCGTTGCTGGCCTTCTTCGAGGGCGGATGGTGACACGGCCCCTCGTGCACGCCGACCGTTCGGGTCGCTCGCAGCCGCCGGGCCCGTCCCGGCTGGGGCAGCCGGTCAGGCCCCGGCCCGGGCCGCCCCGACTTCGCGCTCCCCCGCGTCCGGGGGACCGATCGGCACGGCACGGGCGCTGACCAGGAGGTTGACGGGTTCCTCGATGCCGGGGGGCAGGCCGTCCAGGGGCTCCCACACCACCTCGCCGAAGCCACTCGCCTGCAACGCTCGCTCGATCGCCTCACAGCTCCAGTAACGCGCGGGCAGGGTGGTGGGCGGAGTGGTGGGGATCGTGAGCGGAGACGGGTCTCCGTCACGGGCGTTCTGCGGTCGGTGGACGACGAGACCGTTCATCTGCGCCGTGTCGGCGGGCAGCCGCGGGTTGCCGACGAAGGCGACGAACCGCCCGCCGGGGACGAGGTTGGCCCGGATCCGCTCCAACATCCGGGCCAGTGCCTGCCGGCTGTCGGCGTAGTGCAGCACCGCGACCGCGACCACCACGTCGAAGGCGCCGAGCACCGGCATGTCCACGGCGTCGTGCACCTCGTAGCGCACCCCCAGCGGCTCGCGTTCTTCGAGCCGCCGCGCCACGTCCACCATCCCGGCGGACAGATCCACGCCGAGCACCCGTTCGGCTCCCCGACGTCGCAACAAACGGCTGTAGGTGCCGGATCCGCATCCGACGTCCAAGACCGTGGCACCGTCCACCGGACCCAGCGCCCGGGTCAGTGAGGGCACCTCGATGAGGCTGCGGTACGTACTGAACACGCGCTCCACGTCGGTGTAGTCGCTCGCGATTTCGTCGTACTGCTCGGTGAGTGTCAACTCGGGTCTCCTTGGAAGGAAGGACGGCGGCCAGGGACGGTCCGTGGACCGCTGCGGTGCGGGACGCACCACGAGGAATCCCTGGCGGGGGTTGCGGCTGAGAGCGCCGAGCCCTTCGAACATCTCCTGGGCCACCGGCATCAACTTGTGGTAACAGGTGACCGACGAGGGAACGTCGAGGATGGCGGGCGTGTCCAACAGGAACGGCAGTTCCGCACGCAGGTAGGCGAGCCCCGCCTGCATCTGGGCGGCCACCAGGACGGGTTCCGCGGGGCTGGGCACGTGCGACACCAGCAGATCGCGGACCTGTGCCTGGGCCGAGCCCATGAGGGAGCCCTCCGCTCCGAGGTCCGGTTCGATGCGGCGCAGCACCTTCTCGTACTGCGGCAGGCCCTCGTACGCGGACAGGGGATGCACCCGGATCCGGCCGTGTTCGGCGCCCGATGTCATCTCCAGGGCCCGCCGGATCCTCCGCCGCACGTCCTTGAGCATGCTCTTGGTCCGCCTGCGGGCCTGCGCGGGGGGCAGTCCCGTCGCCACCAGCATGGCGTCGATGTGGGTGTCGATGTACAGGACGTCCACCAGGCTGAAGTGCTGTTCCGCCCAGACGAGCAGGGACCCCAGCCGGTCCTGACTGAAGTAGCTGTTCCCGGTGCTGACCCCGATCAGCGCGTGGTCTCCGCGCTCCAGGACCCTCTGGCAGGTACGGGTGAGGGGCATTACCTCGAACATCGTCTTGTCGTCTCTCCTCGGCCGGCCGCCCTCTCCGCCTCAGCTGGCGACGGCGGGGGCCGCGCGCTGGATCAGATCGGAGTCCCTGAGCAGCACGGTGAATCGTCCGCACACCTCGTCGAGGAAGGCGGGCAGGTCCCTCGGAGTCATGGGTCCGCACATGAAGTCCTCCAACTGCTGCTGCACGGATGCCAGTTCCTCGTGGGCGACGCCACGGTCCCGCAGCATCACCAGCACCCTGCGGGCCGCGTCGATACAGCGGAAGGGGCCGTACTGCTGCGGCTCGTCGAGGAGGCCGCGGCCGCTGCTCAGCAGGTAGGCCGCCAACAGGAGGAGTTCTTCATCGACGGGCCAGGGTGTGGTTTCCCCAGAACTCATAGCTGACTACCTCGACTCGGTTTCGGCGTGGTGGTGATGCGAGCGGCCTCTTCGGATACCCGACCGGCACCATGAGGAGGGGTTCCAGATGTTCGGGCAGCCCCAGCAGCGTGCGGGCGGCGTGCCGGCGGAAGCTCGCCGCAGGGCAGCCGCCCAAGCCGAGGGCGTGCGCCGCGAGCAGCAGGTTCTGCACGGCCATGGCCACGCACAGCAGTCCCTCGTCCCAGAACTCCCCGTCGTCCTTGACCGCCCGTGACCGGTCGAAGCAGGCCACGACGACGAGGGGCGGGGGTTCGATGATCCCCGGTGAGAAGGCCCTCAACAGCCGCAGGGTGCGCGGGTCCCGGACCGCCACGAAGGCCCACGCCTGCTTGTTCCCGCCGGTGGGGGCGGCCAGTATCGCGTCCAGCAGACGGTCCAGCGCGTCGTCGTCGACGGGCTGGGGGGTGTACTGCCGCACCGCGCTGCGGGTCCGCAGCACCTGGACGAGGTCTGATGACTTCCGCGTGGACAACCGCTTCCTCCCTGGACTCCGCTGACCGGGCACGCGGGAACGACCCGTTCCGGGGAGCGCGCCGAGGAGTTGAGTGGGACGCCGTGGGGGGACGGCGTCCGGAGCAAGACTGTGGCACGCACGGGGAGCTCTGTGATCGGCCGCTGGTGATGTTCACCCGGGCGGGGGGCTAAGTCCTCTTTTCCGCACGGCCCGCCCGCACGGAGCGCCCGCACGGCCCGCCTACACGGAGCGCCCCGCGCGGACCGTCTGCGGGGGCGGCCTCACCCGGTGCCGCGCACGTAGGCGAGGACCGCCCTGACCCTGCGGTGGTCGTCGGGGGCGGGCGGCAGGTCGAGCTTGAGGAAGATGTTCGCGATGTGCTTCGCCACGGCCGCCTCCGTGACGACGAGCGCCCTGGCCACCGCCGCGTTGGAGCGGCCCTCGGCGATCAGTCCGAGCACTTCCCGTTCCCGCCCGGTCAACCGGTCCAGCGGATCGCGGCGGCGGGCCAGGAGTTGCCGGACGACCTCGGGATCGATGACGGTACCGCCGGCGGCGACCCTGGTCACCGCGTCCATGAACTCCTCGACGTCACCGATCCGGTCCTTGAGCAGGTAGCCGGTGCCGGCACCGGCACGGGACCCGAGGAGCTCATCGGCGAAGGTCTGCTCGACGTACTGGCTGAGCACGAGCGCGGCGAGGCCGGGGCGCAGCCGGTGCAGGGTGCGTACCGCGCGCAGACCCTCGTCGGTGTGGCCGGGGGGCATGCGGACGTCGGCGATCACCACGTCCGGTCGGTGCTCGGTGGCCGCGGCCACCAGGGACGGCCCGTCCCCGACGGCCGCGGCCACGGTGTGCCCGAAGCGTTCGAGGAGCCCGACGAGCCCTTCGCGCAGCAGCACCGCGTCCTCGGCGATCACGATCGTCAACCGGCTCATGCGTGGGCCTCCACCGGGATCTCGACGCGGACGAGGGTCGGTCCGCCGGTCGGGCTGGACAGCAGCATGCGTCCGTCGACGGCGGCCACCCGGTCCGCCAGTCCGACCAGTCCGGTGCCGCCGTCCGGCCGTGCACCGCCCCGACCGTCGTCGGACACCTCCACCACGAGTGCGCCGCGGGTGAGGCTCCCGGTCACCCGGCACCGCTGCGCTCCGCTGTGTCGGGCGACGTTGGTGAGCGCTTCGGAGACCGCGTAGTAGGCGGCGACCTCCACCGCGGTGGGCAGCCTGCGTGCCAGGTCGATGTCGAGGTCGACGGGGACGGGCGAGCGGCCCGCCACGTCCCGTACGGCGAACGGCAGTCCGCGCTCGCCGAGCACGTGCGGGTGGACCCCGCGGATCACCTCCCGCAGTTCCTCCAGCGTCTCCTTGGCCATCCGGTGCGCCGCGGCGACCTCCCCGGCCGCCCGCGATCCGGGCGGTAGGTCGAGTGCGGCGAGGCCCAGCTTCACGGTCAGCGCCACCAGACGTTGTTGGGCGCCGTCGTGGAGGTCCCGTTCGATGCGGCGCCGCTCCGACTCGTAGGAGTGCGCCAGTCGGGCGCGGGAGCGGCGGACCTCCTGCAACTCCCCTTCGCGGGGCGCCAGTACGGCGCGTGCAACGGCGGCCCGTGCTCCCGCCCAGACGGTGACGGGGTAGGCGGCCACCGGCAGCAGCAGCGCACCGGCGACCGGACCGGCGATCGAGGCCCACGGCGGGGCGGTGGGCTGGAGGGGCGCGGTGAGCAACACCCCGGGGATGCCCGCCGCCACCAGGAGCAGCGCGAGGTCGGCCCATCCCACGGCGAGCACCGACACGGCTCCGTACCCGGTGGCGCGCCAGGGGTCCCGCGTCGGTGCGCCGTCCGGTGGTCGGCGTGCGTCGACGGTGACGATCCGCAGGCGCCAGCGCTCCAGCGGCCCGGACGCGGCGGCCACGAAGGCGAGCACGGCGACGGCCCCCGTCGCCGCCGCGACCGCTCCGATCCGCGACCAGGCGGCGGCCAGGCCGCCGACCGCGGTCCACGCGGCCACCCCGAGCAGTCCGCCCGGCAGGAGGTAGCCCAGGGACCGCCAGGGCCAGGAGGTCAGGAGAAACCGCAGGGGCTGTCGGGTCAGCGCCTCCAGCGCCGTTCGTGGCATCACCCGTCGACGGTATCCATGGGGGACGGGCGGGCGCAGTAGTGCCAGGTGGAGTGTGCGGACTAGTCCGGCCGCCCGTGTGCTTCGACCGGTGCACGGCTTGACTCGATGCATGCTCACCACCGTTCCTCCATCGACGACGGCGCACCCCGTCGAACTGCGCGCACTCACCCGGCACTTCGGTAGCGGTGAGGGCGCGGTGACCGCGCTCGACTCGGTTGACCTGGCGTTCGCGCGGGGCACCCTGACCGCGGTCATGGGGCCCTCCGGCTCCGGCAAGTCGACGCTGCTGCACTGTGCGGCGGGCCTCGAACGACCCACCTCCGGGCGCGTCGTCCTCGACGGCACCGACCTCGCCGGGCTGGACGAGACGGGCCTCACCCTGTTGCGCCGCGACCGGATCGGCTTCGTCTTCCAGTCGTTCAACCTGGTCTCCGCGCTCACCGCGGAGCAGAACGTCGCCCTGCCCCTACGGCTCGCAGGCCGTCGTCCCGATCCGGCCGTCATCGCCGCGGCACTCGACGAGGTGGGTCTGGCCCGGCGTGCCCGGCACCGACCGAGTGGACTGTCCGGGGGCCAGCAGCAGCGGGTCGCCGTCGCCCGGGCGCTGATCGGTGACCCGGCGGTGGTCTTCGCCGACGAGCCCACGGGCGCCCTCGACACCAGGACCTCCTGGCACGTCCTCACCCTGCTCCGCCGGCTGGTGGAGGAGCGGAGCCAGACGATCGTCATGGTCACCCACGACCCGGTGGCCGCGTCGTTCGCCGACCGGGTGGTCTTCCTGGCGGACGGCAGGATTGCCGACGAGCTGACCGGGCGCACGAGCGCCACGGCCATCGCGACCCGGACGGCGACGCTGGAGGCGGGCGCATGACGTTCCTGCTGGCCTCGCTGCGCGAACGGCGGAGCACGTTCGTCGGGGCGTTCGTGGCGCTCTGCCTGGGCGCTGCGCTCTTCACGATGAGCGCCCTGATCCTGTTGTCGGGCGGTGCCGGAGTGCCCGAGCGGTACGCGGCGGCCCCGGTCGTCGTCCACAGCGGCGCCGCGGACCCGGCGACCTTCCTGGAGGCGGCGCCGTTCGCACCGGCGGACACCGAGCGGCTGGCCCGGCGGTTGGGCGCGCTCCCCGGGGTGCGGGCCGCGGTGCCCGACCGTTCCTTCGCCGCGCAGGCGCTCGACGGTGGGCGCCCGGTCGGTGAGCAGCGCCCGGGTGACCGGCTGGGCCGCGGTTGGTCGAGCGCGGCCCTCGCCCCGTACCGGCTCGTGTCGGGCCGGGCTCCGCGGCAGGCCGACGAGGTGGTGGTCGACCGGTCGCTGGGGTTCGCGACCGGCCGGCGGATCACCCTGCTGACCGCGTCCGGACCCGGTGCGTTCACCGTGTCCGGCACGGTCGGGGGGCCCGGCTACTACGTCACCGACGCCCGTGCCGCGCAACTGGCGGGCGGGGTGCGGGTCATCGCTCTGCGACTCGACGACCCGCACCCCGACCCCGGGACGGTGGCGGCGGTGGCTTCGGCGGCCGGCCGGGCGGTCGACGGAACGGGGCGGGTGCTCCACGGGGAGGAACGGGAGGCCCTCGCCGCCGGCGCGGACGAGGAGGTCCGCTGGATCGGTGGGCAGGTCGTCACCGCCATGACGGCGCTGTCCGCGTTCGTCACGGTCTTCGTCGTGTCCTCGGCCTTCGCCTTCACCGTCGCCCGTCGGCGCCGCGAGTTCGGCCTGCTGCGCACGGTGGGCGCTTCGCCCCGGCAGGTGCGACGCGCGGTGTACGGGGAGGGCCTGGCGATCGGCGCGGTGGCCTCCGGCGCAGGTGTCCTCATCGGCACCCTGGGGGCGCCGGGGTTCGGTGCGGTGCTGGTCGGGACGGGTTTCCAGCCGCGCGGCTTCGCCGTCGAAGCGCGGCCGTGGGTGTCGGCGCTGTCCTTCGTCGTGGGGGTCGCCGTGGCGTTCGCCGGTGTGTGGGCGGCCTCGCGCAGGGCCTCGCGCATCGGGCCGATGGAGGCCCTGCGCGAGGCGGCCGTGGACGACCGGCCGTTGCCGCCGGTGCGGCGGGCGATCGGGCTGCTGTGCGTCGCGCTCGGGGTCGGCGCGGCGATCGCCAGCGCGGCGGTGGAACCCGGAGACATGATCACGACGGCGCTGTTGACGGCCGCGGGGTTGATCACCGGAGTGGCGCTGCTGATGCCGGCGTTGGTTCCGCCGCTCGCCCGGCTGGCCACGCGTCCGCTGGCACGCCGACGGGGCGCCACCGGGATGTTGGTGCGCGCCTGGCTCCTGACGGCGGTGCGCCGGACCGCGTCGACGGTCGCACCGGTCCTCGCGACGGTCGCGTTCACCGTGCTGATCACGGCCAACACGGAGACGACGGCGCAGGCGTACGAACGTCGGGAGGCCGCCGCGGTGCGTGCCGAGGGGACCGTCGTTCCTGACGGAACGCCGGGACTCACCGATGCGGAGGTCCGACGGATCGACGGCTCGGCGATCCTCCCCACGTTGATCCACGGCGGCCCCGGACGCTCACCGCTGAAAGCGATCGGCGTCGAACCGGGGCCGTACGCCGAGGTCCACGGCCCGGTCGAGACCGTCCACGGTGACCTGGCCGCAGTGTCGGAACCCGGCACGATGGCCGTCTCCCGGTCGGGGCTCGCCGCACTGGGGGCTAGCGCGGGCGGTGCGGTGCCGGTCACCTTCGAGGACGGGTCCACCGCGTCGCTGCGGATCGTGGCGGTGGTGGAGGACCGTCATCTGCCGTACGGTGCGCTGCTGTCGCGGGCGCTGGTACGGGAGCACGACCCGTCCGCCCTGACCTCGGCCGTGCACCGCACCGGTGCACCGCGGGCGGTGTCGGGCGGCCGGGAGATCTCGGTCGAGGAGTACGCGGGGCTGGCGGACGCGGAGGAGGACCGGTTGATCCGGGTGTTCACGGTGTTGTTGGTCGCCGTGTCCGCGGGGTACACCGGGATAGCCGTGGTGAGCACGTCGCTGATGTCCACCGCCGACCGCGCGGGCGACCTGCGGGTGCTACGACGGTCCGGCGCGAGCTCGCGCCAACTGCTGGGCGCCCTAGCCGTGGAGACGGTGCTGGTGGTGCTGATCGGCACGGTGACGGGGATGTTGGCGGCCCTGCCCTCACTTCTGGGCATCCGGGCGGGGCTCAGCGGCACCTTGGGTGTTGCGGTGCCGCTCGTCGTCCCCTGGGCGCCGGTGGGCGTCGCGGTGGGGGCGACACTGCTCCTCGCGCTGGCGGCGACGCTGCTCCCGGCCCGCCGGGTGATGCGTGGCTGACCGTGCCCGGTGGGGTGCCCCTATGGGTTTGGTCAAGGTGGTGGGGTGGTGCCAGGCGGAAGACCGCCTGGCAGGCTGGCTGTCATGAGCGACTGACGGGGTGTGCGGGATTCGGCTGGTGAGGGCATGCGGCCGCGTGACCGCTCGACCGCCCCGCCCTGCGCGGATTCCCGACGCGAACGGCCACGGCCCGGAGGCGCCTTGCACGGTGTTGCCGACAACGGCCGGCGGCCCCGCCCGGGGCACCGGGCCCGCACCCCCATTACCTCCCGCGTCATGGACGAGGCCCCGCCCCTGGATGCAGCCTTCTCCCACCGGAACCCGGGCGGCGCACTCCGTCCGGGGGCCGGCCCCCTCGGGGTCCAGAGCTCCGGGACCCGCACCGATGTCACGACTCCGCAGGAGGCCGAACACCATGTCCGCAACGTTCCTGACCGGCATCGCCCGCACCACCGAGCCCCTGACGATGCTGCGCCGCTTCCTCGCCGTCGACGCCGTGGTCACCGCCCCCACCGCGGCGGTCTACCTCGCCGCCTCCGGCCCGGTGGGCAGACTGCTCGGGGTGGACCCGGACGTCCTCCTCGGCAGCGGGGCCTTCCTCGTCCTCTTCACCATCGGTGTCGCCCTGATCGTGGCCCGCAGGGAGCCGCCCGCCGGTGCGGTCAAGGTGGTGATCGAAGTCAATCTCGCATGGACCGCCGTCAGTCTCGCCGCTCCCTTCCTCTGGCTGGACCCGAGCGCCGTCGGCACCGTCTGGATCGTCGTCCAGGCCCTCGTGCCCGCCGGACTCGCCGGTCTCTACTGGGGTGCGCTGCGGGCCGGGTCCGGAATCAGGCGCTGAGGGAACGCAGGTGGTCGACGGTCGCCGCGTCCGCCGGGAGGAAGGTCTCGATGGCCAGCTCGGCGACCGTCACGTCCATCGGGGTGTTGAACGTGGAGATCGACGACACGAAGGACAGCTCCCGTCCCCGGTGCGCGATCCGCAGCGGCAGCGCGAAGCACGGCATCGCCGGTCCGGGGCCCGGGTCGCCCGACGCGTCGGCCCCTCCCGGACCGTGGTCCGGATGGCCGTCGGGGAAGGGGTACGAGGCCACCTCGTCGTACAGCTTGCGCAGCGGGTCCGAACGCACCAGGGACATCTGGCTCTCCATCTGGTGCAGCAGATGGGAACGCCATTGGCGGAGATTCAGGATCCGCGGGGCCATGCCTTCCGGATGCAGCACGATGCGGATCCCGTTGAGCGGTGGCGTGAGCAGGTGATCGGCGACCCCCTCCAGCAGCCTGGTCATCCCCAGGTTGGCCGCGACCACGTCGTAGACCCCGTCCAGCACGATCGCGGGGTACGGCTCGTAGCCGTGGAGCAGCTGCTGGAGTCCTTCGCGCAGGGCGCCCATGGAGGGGTCGTCGTACGACGTCTCGGTGTACCGGGGGGCGTAACCACCGGCGAGCAGGAGCGCGTTGCGTTCCCGTACGGGGACGTCCAGGTGCTCCGCGAGCCGCAGGATCATCTCCTCGCTGGGGCGGGAACGCCCGTTCTCGACGAAGCTGATGTGCCGGGTCGAGGAGTCGGCGCGCAGGGCCAGTTCGAGCTGGCTGACCCGCCGCCGCTCCCGCCAGCCCCTCAGCAGGGGACCCACACCGGTGTCGGACGCGAGAGTAGTCATGCCCCCGACCGTAGTACGGCCGGCGGCCCGCTCCACCGGTGCATTTCCTCGCGCCGCGCGGGTGACGGGCCGGGTGCCTCCCCGGGTGTCCGTCCGCGGACCAGCGACGGAAGCGACCGTTCCGGACGGCCCGCCCCCGGCGGAGCCCGTCCGGGCCGCAGGCGCCGGTCTCCCGCCTGCGGCCTTTCGGCCGACTGCGGTCCCTGCCGACCTTCCGCTCCCCACTGTTCCTGCTGTTCCCGAGGTCTCGGCGGGCCGAGGTCTCGGAGGGCCTGAGGCCCTTCGGCCCGTTTGCGGTGCCGGGTGGTCCAGGTCGGGCCGGCCGTGCCCCGGCTCGTGCCCCGTGGGCGGTCTCCTCCCGGCCCCCCGGACCGCGGTCGCCCGGTGCGGGCGTCCTCCGGGTGCCGCCCGGTCAGCCGTTCGCCTGGCGCAGTAGCTCCGCCAGCCCCGCATCCATGTCTCAGACGTCTTGATCCCCTGGCGACGGTGTGGGCGTCTAGGTGGTGGACCGGGCGCGGCGCGGTTGCCCTTGGTGCACGGTCATCGTAGCGACCGCCCGGGCCCGGGGCGGTGCGCCCGGGCGGGGCGGGGGGCGCTCACGCCTCGTCCCAGTCGTCCCAGCGGGGGCGGTTGAGGATGATGCTGAAGGTGTACGCGGTGTCGTTCGCGCGTACGGGGCGGACGATCGGCGCGTGCTGGTGGGTGGTGAGGAACTCGCGGACGGTCAGGCCGGCGTGCGTGCTGTCGTCGGCGGGGCGCTCCAGGGGGGATGCGGTGTGCGGGGTCGCGGCGCGGTGCCGCCTGTCTCGGTGGTCAGTTCATGGCGCTCGCCCGGTCGAGTGCGCTGCCGATGGCCTCGCGCACTCGGTCGTGCCGTGCGCCGAGTCGGTGGCGCGGGTCGGCCCACCGGTCACGCGGGTAGCTCCACACGGGGACGGTCACGTGCTCCTCGGGCTCCCACGCGTACCTCGGCCAGACATGGGCGTGGAGGAAGGGGTCCTTGTTCCCCAGGATCTCCAGGTTGACCCGGCGGAACCCGGGGTCGAGGCTCCGGCAGGCCCGCTCGACGGCCTCGCCCAGCTGGTCCATCGCGGAGAGGAACGCCAGCCGTGCGGGCCGCGGTAGGTCGGAGAGTCGCTCCGCGCCGGGCACTTCGGTCAGGAGGACGCAGTACCCGGGGAGGAACTGCACGTCCCCGATGACCGCGAATCCTCCGTCGAGGCGACGGAGCACGGTCGGGTTCTCTCCTCGGAGCGCGGCACCGACCCGGTCCCCACGCCAGTCTTCGCTCATGGCCCCAACCTACCTCCGAGGTCGGGGCCGAGACCCCGAGCCGGTCGGGAGGGCACGTTCCCCCATCCGGCCCGGGGGCCGGTTCGTTGATCCGCGCGGGGGGGGCCCCCCCGCCCGAAACCACCCCGGGGCCCGGGGCGGGCCCAAATGGCCCAAAAAAACCCCCCCGAACAG